>CAZUEC010000019.1:0-12963 GCA_964618865.1 uncultured Roseibacillus sp.
CTTCTACGGAGCGAATGAGGGCGAGTTCTAAGTGCAGTTGTTTATTGGTGGCCCATCGCATGTTGGCCTCTGCACTAGAAAGAATTTCGATGAGGGCGAGCAGCCGGTCCGTGGGGGTATCGGTGGTCAGTGCGGTGAGGTTTTGCCAGACTTCTGCGGAGAGTCCTTCACGACTGGCTTTGGGGTCGATTTTGTGGATGAGGAGGGCGCGAAGAGTGTTGATGAGCTCTTGGAGGAGTTGAGAAAGGTTTTTCCCTGAAGAGGAGAGTTCATTGAGGAGGTTGAGAAGTTGAGAGCTGTCTTTTTGGAAGAGAGCGCTCACGAGGGTGGCAATGGTTTCGCCAGAGGTGAATCCGAAGATGTGTTGTACGTCTTTTTCGGTAATTTTTTCTCCGCAGAAGGCGACGAGTTGATCGAGCATGGATTGGGCGTCGCGCATGCCGCCATCTGCGCCTCGTGCGATGGCCCAAGCAGCGGGTTCTTCGACGGTTACTTTTTCTTGGGAGGCGATATTAAGAAGTTGTTGAGCGATGATGTCGGTCGGGATGGGCCGCAAATCGAACCGTTGGCAGCGGGAAATGATGGTGGGGAGGATTTTGTTGGGCTCGGTGGTGGCGAAGATGAATTTAACGTGAGCAGGGGGCTCTTCCAGGGTCTTCAAAAGGGCATTGAAAGCCGCGTTGGAGAGCATGTGAACTTCATCGATGTAGTAAATTTTGAAAGGGGACTTGGCTGGTGCGTATTGCACTGTTTCGCGGAGTTGGCGGACTTGTTCGACTCCGTTATTGGATGCTCCGTCGATTTCTAGAACGTCGAGGGAGTTGCCTTCTGCGATTTCGATGAGGTCGGGATGTTCGGGGTCGAAGTCGATGGATGGGCCGTCAGGGTTATTGAGTGCTTTGGCAAATATCCGAGCGGTTGAGGTTTTTCCGGTACCTCGAGGACCGACGAAGAGGTAGGCGTGGGCGAGTCGCCCTTGCTCAATGGCATTTCGAAGGGTGTGGACAACATGGTCTTGCCCCAGAACGTCTTGAAAGGTCTGGGGGCGGTATTTACGGGCGAAAACCTGATAGCTCACTGGCGGCGCAGCATAGACGGAGCGGGTGGAAAGAAACAACGACCAATCGTGCGGAATTGTCTTGGGAAGGCTTCTTTCTACAGAAGAAGGGTCATGGGGAAATTATTTTTGCCTTCTTGAATATTGATAAATATTTCATAAATCTCTGCAAATCAAGCTTTCATGCCGGTTTTGATTATTCTTAAATAGTGGTGACCTGCTTGACAAAAGAGAAAAAGTTGAGCAAACGGACCGCTCGCAGGTCTACGACGGTATGCCGCAGGCGTAATTTATGGAAGCAATCAACTGGTTTTGGTTTATCAGCTATCTCTTTGTCCTTGTTGGGCTGAGTGCGTATAGCTTCCATCGTCTTGGGATTATTTTTCTCTATCTCAAGCACTCTCGAAAGAAGCCAGTGGCGAAGGGGGTCTTTGAGGAATTGCCGGTGGTGACGGTGCAGTTGCCAGTTTTTAACGAGCGCCATGTTGTAGCTCGGCTTCTCAAGGCGGTTTCTGAAATGGACTATCCGCAGGAGAAGCTTCACATCCAGTTTCTAGATGATTCGACTGATGATACCGTTGAGATTGCTCGGGAGGAGTGTCAAAAGCTGACGAAGCGAGGTTTCGATGTGGAATTTATCCATCGAGTGGATCGGACTGGTTTTAAGGCTGGGGCTCTTGAAAATGGGATGAAGACTGCGAAAGGGGAGTTTATCTTCATCCTCGATGCGGACTTTGTGCCGAATGCGAATGTCCTGATGGAAATGATTCATCACTTCACGGATGAAAAAGTGGGGTTGATTCAAACTCGGTGGGGGCATCTCAACCGGACTTTTAATCTTCTGACGCGAGTGCAGGCGATGTTTTTGGATGGGCATTTGGAGTTAGAGCAGACGGCTCGGAATCGAAGCGGGCGCTTTTTTACTTTCAATGGCACGGCTGGAATTTGGCGGAAGAGTTGTATTGAAGCAGCAGGGGGATGGGAGCACGATACTTTGACCGAAGATATGGACCTGAGTTATCGGGCTCAGCTACGGGGCTGGAAGTTTATCTTTCTCAATGAGGTTGAGACTCCTGCGGAGTTACCAGTTGATATGAATGGCTTTAAGAATCAGCAACACCGCTGGACGAAAGGGTCGATTCAGGTTTGTAAGAAGGTTTTGCCTCAGATTTGGCGCAGTAAATTTCCGCTCTATATTAAGTTAGAAGCAACGGCTCACTTAACTGCGAATCTGGCCTATCTTCTGCTTTTCTTGCTGTTGTTCCTTATTTTTCCAAACCAAAAAATTCAGCCTCCGATGCCAGGATGGGCTCAGCAAATGATTTATTTACCCATTATGTTTTTTGGGATGTCGTCGATTCTCTTTTTCTATCTCACCTCTCAGAAAGCGCTGCGTCCTGATTCTTGGTTAAAGGAACTTAAGTATCTTCCTTTTCTTGTTGCGCTTGGAATTGGGATGTCCGTCAACAATGTCAAAGCGGTCATTGAGGCTCTTTTTAATCGCGAATCTGGTTTTGTTCGCACCCCTAAATATGGTGAAGCGGCCCAAAACGGGGGGACGATTCAGAAGAGAACAGGGAGTTATAAGGCTCATAAATCTGTTACGCCCCTGGTGGAACTGCTCTTTGGATGTTTCTTTCTTTTTGTCGTTACTGACGCGCTGCTGACAAATAATTTAGTTTCCTTTATATTTTTGCTTCCTTTCCCAATTGGGTTCCTTTATACTTCGCTCTCTTCTTTGTCTGGAATCTTGCTCGAGAGCGGATTTGCTCGGAAAAAGTCACTTTTAAAAGCATCAGTCAAAAAATAATTTCATTATGTTGAATTCTGGAAAACAACTTCTCAAGACCGCTGTGGTTGGGTTTACGGCCCTTTCACTCGCAGGTTTGTCTAGCTGTAGCTCATCGAAGCCGACGGTATCAAAAAGGGTTACTCATGATACTGCCAATGAGATGATCGTGAGTGTTCGGGATCAATCGATGCTTTTGCTGAAGAATGGTAAGCCAACTAAGATTTATCCGATCTCGACTTCAAAATTCGGTGAGGGTTCTAATCCTGGTAGTAATCGGACTCCTCTTGGGAAGCTTGAAATTGCGCAAAAAATCGGTGGGAATGCTCGTCCTGGTGCTGTCTTCAAGGGTCGTCGTCCAACGGGGGAAGTGTTGAAGCCGAACACACCTGGTCGTGATCCAATTGTGACTCGTATTATGTGGTTGCGAGGCAAGGAGCGAAGCAATGCGAATACGCATCGTCGTTTGATTTATATTCATGGTACTCCTGAAGAGAAGACAATTGGTCGTCCAGCCAGTTATGGTTGTATTCGGATGAAGTCTCGGGATGTGATGGATCTTTATCGTCGAGTGGGAGTTGGGGCTGATGTGAAAATCATTCGCGGTTCTCTTGATCGTACCCCTCAGGGGCGGAAGTATTACGCCAGACATGGCAAGCTTCCTCACACCAAGCATCTCAGCTTGAAATACAATTGATCGTTTCTTGACACTAGGCGCGAAATTTTTATCTTCTCCGCCCCTTCTTTAGAAAAATGGCTAATAATCCTTCAGCACTTAAGCGCGTTCGTCAGATCGAAACACGAACCGCTAGCAATCGCGTTCTCAAAACCAAAGTCAAAAATCTTCGCAAAGGCGTAGATGATGCCGCTGCTAGTGGGGATCAAAAGGCGACTTCGGAAGCTCTCTCTCGTTACTCTTCTGCTGTCGATCGGGCTGCGAAGAACAATATTTTTCACCGAAACAAGGCAGCTAACCTCAAGAGCAAGGCTGCTGCGGCTGCCAAGTTGGCTGCTAAGTAAGAACATTGGAGCAATGGAGGATATCGCTGTTGAAGATCGAGCTGCTAAGGCACGTGAGATTGCGGCGAGTCCCAATGAGTTCCAAGTCTGCGAAGGCTGCGATTCTATTGTAGGAGCAGGCGTTGCGATTTGTCCTAATTGCCACAGTTATCGTTTCGATACTTCGGCGCCCCGCGTCATTCAGCAGGCTTTAGAATTGGGTTCTCGCGAGCAGCAATCTGTGACTGCTGCTGACATGCAGTAGCTGATTTCGTCAGGCTTCCGGTGGTTTTGCGTTTTTGAGGACGGGGGTTCAGAGATTGGGGACGCAAGATTCGTTTCTCAAATTTAGTTTTCTGACCTAGCGTTTCTTTATGCAGGAGGCACTACAGGGTTGGCCACGAGTGGAGCGAGAGGAGCAACGTATTGCCTGTGAGTATTGTGATTGTCTGCACGAGCATCAATCGCTTTTTGAAAAGGAGATCGCGCAGTGTCGGAATTGTGGGGAGACTCTCTACCAAAACCGTCCTCGTAGTTTGCAGCGGGCGACTTCTTTTTCTTTTTCGGCCCTGTGCTTGATGCTGATCGTTCTTTTTTTTCCTTTTATTGGGATTGAGGTTCGGGGGTCAGGTTCGTCGATGACCGTTTGGACTTGTCTTTTGAATCTTTGGGAAGAGGGTGCTCCTTTGTTGGCTTTTGCGACAGGGTCGTTGGTGGTCGCGATGCCGATTTTGATGATTTTGTTATTAATGCGGATTACTATTCCGCTGATTTTTGGGTATGCGGGGTGGGGGGCGGGGTGGTGTTTTCGAGTCGTGCTTTGGTTAGAGAAGTGGGTGATGGTGGAGGTGTTTTTTTTGGGAGCAATTGTGAGCTTGGTGAAGTTGATCGCGATTGCGGACGTTCAATTAGGAGTTGGTTTTTGGGCTTTTGGAGGGGTGATGATTTTTTTGGCTGCTGCGATGGCTAGTTTGGATAAAGGCGAGTTCTGGGATCGAATCGAAAGTGCTCGTGAATTGGAACAGAAAGGGCTTTTTAGAAGATGACAATTTACCGAACGGCTAAGGATGAAAATTTATCCAATTGCCACACTTGTGGGCTTTTAAATGCTGCCTCGAGTCACCGGTGTCAGCGATGTGGGGCCGGCCTGCATTTGCGTAAAAAAGAGAGTTTGCAACGTTGTTTAGCTCTCCTCGTTGCGGCCTTAATTACCTATGTTCCTGCTAATGTTTTGCCGATTATGTTAGTGACCAAGCTCGGAGTTGAATACCCAAGAACGATCATGGAAGGGGTGGTGGCCTTTTGGGCTGATGGTTCTTATCCCATTGCGATTACGATCTTTGTGGCTAGCGTGCTCATTCCTGGTTTGAAGTTGATTTCCCTTTTGGTTTTGAGTGCGGCAGCAGTAGGTTGGTTTCAGCTTGATGGCAAACATGCCAATCGGATCTATGCATTGACTGAATTGGTTGGAAGGTGGTCTATGGTTGATGTCTTTGTGGTGGCGGTGTTGGTGGGGGTTGTGCAGTTAGGTAATTTATCTTCAATCCACTCTGGCCCTGCGGCGATGGCTTTTGGGCTGACAGTGGTTCTGACTATGATGGCGGCCCATGCCTTTGACCCGCGGCTGATTTGGGATCAAATAAGAGAAAATAAAGGAACCAGTTAAATGGCGAATGATAGTAAATCGAGAGATGACAATGGTCGTGGTCGGCAGGAGGAGTCTGCTGGTAAGCCTCGTGTTCGACGGGCTAGGAGGTTGAGTTTCATTTGGTTCATTCCAGTTTTGGCGGTTGTTTTGGGGTTGTGGCTAGTGAAGAAGCATTTTGATGATTTGGGTGAAGTGATTGTGATTACCCTTCCTAGTGCGGAGGGGCTTTCGGTAGGGAAAACAGAAATACGATGTCGAGCGGTCACTATCGGAGAGTTAGAATCAATTAAGCTGACTCGTGATTTGGGGGTGAGGTTAGAGGCTCGGATCAAGTCCGATTACATAAAGCTTCTTCGGGATGATTCTGAGTTTTGGGTTGTGAAGGCTCGCTTCAGTGGTGGGAGTATCTCGGGCCTTGGAACGGTTTTGAATGGTGCTTACATTGAGCTGGATCCGGGTATCGGAAGTCCCGGTAAACGGAAGTTTGTTGGATTAGAAAATCCTCCTCCAACGCCAAAGTCTTTTCCCGGTCTTCGTTTGGAGCTAGTGACGGAAGACCCTGGTTCGTTGGATGTGGGTAGTGGGGTCTTTTTCAAAAATAATGAGGTTGGGAAGGTTGAGAGTCGAATTTTTGATCCCGAGCAAGAAGAAGTCGTTTTGGGAGTCTTTATCGAAGATCGGTATCGGAATTTGATTTCCACGAATACTTTCTTTTGGGGAGAGAGTGGGCTTCACGTGAAGGTCGGCGCGGAGGGAGTTGATGTTGAATTGCCTTCGCTTGATTCATTGTTGAAAGGACGAGTGGCTTTTGGTCTGATGGATGGGGAGGTTCCGGGAGAAGAAGTCACAGATGGGTTTGTTTACCGTTTTCATGGGAGTTTACGTGAAGCGGAAGCTAGTAGTTTTGAATCAGAAGGGGAGTTTTTACTTCTTTTCGAGCAATCAGTGAGAGGTTTAGTCGAGGGGGCTGCCGTTGAGTTTAGAGGTTTAAAAGTCGGGCGTGTGAGTGAGATTTCTTATGGTTTGTTACAAGATGGGACTGATAAGCAGACTCCCGTTTTGGTTCAACTTGACAAGCGCCTTTTGCAAAAGCACTTCCCGCCTGACCTTCTTGATGAGGGAGGGAAGGGGATTGAAGAGGCTTTGCAAAATGGTCTGCGGGCGAGTTTAAAGGCAAGTAGTGTTCTAACAGGTCAGCGTTATGTGGATCTTGATTACTATCCCGAGGAGGGGGCGACTCCGCTTTCTTTCCAAGATGATTTTCTTGTTCTTCCCACAATTGAAACGGGGTTGGGTCAACTTGAAGAGCGTGTGACAGCTGTGATTGATAAGATTAATGATGTTCCTATTGAGAGCCTCTTCAATCAGTTAGAGGCAACGACTTTGGCCGCACAAAATACCTTGCATGCTATGAACGATAAGCTGGCGAGCACGGAGCCTCTTTTAGTTGAGTCGCAAGCGACGATGGCAGAAATGAGGGCTAGTCTGAAATCTCTTACTCAGCTTTTGTCAGCGGAGTCTACGCAAGCTATTCCTGCTGATGTGAGAGAAACCTTAGCTCAGATTAATAACACTCTGAAGCCGCTTTCTAATGATGGCGCGGTCTACGGAGATCTTCGCAGAACGATGGATGAGCTTCGTTCTGCTACTCGCTCTATTGAGAGGTTAACAGATACGATTGGCGATAAACCTAATTCGCTTTTATTTGGAAAACCTGCAGCTTCCGAAAAAATTCCACGTGCTAAGAGATGATTACCATTTCCCAAATTTACTTTAAGTTGAGCTTGTTGATGGCTTTGTTGGTTTCCGTTTCCTGTTCTGTGGTTTCGAAGAAGTCGGAGCGCGGCTATTATCTTTTATCGGCTGCAGGTTCACCGCCTGTTCGCAGTGGTCTTGGGATTGGAGTGGGGCCAGTTGTTTTGGCTCCTTTTCTAACAGAGAGAAAGAATCTGATTTTTCAAAGCTCGCCGAACCGGTTGGAATTTTCGACGGATCATCTTTGGGCGGGGGACTTGGAAAAAGATTTTAGTCGAGTGTTAGCGAGTAACTTGGGGCACCGTCTTGGTACGGGTAATGTGAAGGTTTATCCATGGCAGAGAGAAAGTGAATTAAAGTATCAAGTGACTGTTGATGTTGTTCGTTTTCAAGGGGCTCCTAATGGAGAAGCGGTTTTGGAGGCCAATTGGCGTGCTTATCGGTTGTCAGACGGGGTTTTGGTTAAAAATCAAAATACGACGGTAAGTGATGAGTTGCGCGAGGATGGTTTCGAGGAGTTGGCGGCATCTCAGAGTCGCTTGGTCGATAAATTGGCGGCGGTGATAGCGGGTTCTCTGCTCTAGTGGCGTGGTTGCGTCATCATGAATTCGTTGCCATCGGGGTCGATGCACATTGCGAGGTGTAGAGGGTCTTCGGGAGTGTCGTTGGGTTCGCGGGTGAGGTCACCTCCGTGAGCTTTTAATTCTTCGATTGCGGAGCGTAGATCTTCGACTTGGAAGGAGAGTCCTGTCCAAGTTCGTTTTCCTTCGCCACCGCCATGGATGCCGATAATGCCATTAGCTACTTGGATTTCTGACCAGACTTCTGACTCCATGGTTACGGTGCCGCCGAAGAGATCGCGATAAAAGGTGAGGGCACGTTGCCAGTCGGCGGCCCAGAGAGTATATTTTGTTTTGAGTACCTTCATGATTTTTTGATGAAGGAAGTAAAGCGGGTAGAAGCTGAAAACGAAAGCAGGAATGGCTGCTTTGGAGCTTGTGGGCCTGTAAGGGCTGTGAAAAATACCAAAATGAAGCTGCTGAGGTGTCTCGTCGGATTATTTGTTTTTTGGGGATTAAGTGCTTCTGCTTTTGCGGAAGAGGAGGTTGGGTTCGATGGAAAGCTGAATCAGGCTATAGAGCCTGTTTCGAAGTTTGCTACGGATGTGATTTTCTTTTCGGTGGGCGATTTGTTGAGGCTGGAAGATCCGGTAGGGGTCTTGGCTGCGCCGGTCGTTTTACTGTTGCTTGCGGTTACGGCGGTTTTTTTCACTTTCTACTTTCAATTCATTAATTTGCGAGCTTTCCGGTTGGCTTTAAAAACGGTGAAAGGGAAGTATTCGAGGAAGGAGGACCCTGGGCAAATTACGCACTTTCAAGCGCTCACTACTGCTCTGTCTGCGACGGTGGGATTGGGTAATATTGCGGGGGTGGCGGTGGCGATTGGTTTAGGCGGACCAGGGGCTGTTTTTTGGATGGTGGTGATGGGCTTTTTAGGGATGTCTTCGAAGTTCGTAGAGTGTACTTTGGGGGTTCGTTATCGTTCGATCGATGACAAGGGGAAGGTGCTGGGAGGCGGGATGCGGTATTTGGAGCGAGGTTTAAGTGAGCGAGGATTAGGAGGATTTGGGAAGGTTTTGGCCATCTTGTTTGCGGTGGCGTGTGTTGGTGGGGCGATTGGGGCTGGGAATATGTTTCAAATCAATCAATCGGCTCAGCAGGTTTCGGAGACTTTTGGGGTCTTCACTGAGAGCAAGTGGATTTTTGGACTGATCATTGCGGTGATGGTTGGTTCGGTGATCATTGGAGGGATTGTCGCTATTGCTCGGGTGACTGCGTTCATGGTTCCGTTTATGACCATTGTGTATGTGAGTGCTTGCTTAGTGGTGTTGCTAGCGAATGCATCAGAGATTCCGGCGGCGTTAGGCATTATTGTATCAGAGGCTTTTTCGGGAAGTGCGCTTACTGGTGGTTTTATTGGTGCTTTGATTCAAGGAATCAAACGCGGGGTTTTCTCCAATGAAGCGGGGTTAGGTTCGGCGGCGATTGCTCATGCTCCGGTGAAGACTAGAAAGCCGGCGAGTGAAGGAGTGGTGGCTCTTTTGGAACCTTTTATTGATACTGTGGTGGTGTGTTTGATGACTGCTCTTGTGGTGGTGGTGACGGGGACTTGGAAGGTGGATGCGAGTATTGGGAAAGAGACTTCACTCTTGGCTTCTGCCAGTGCAGGGGCAGAAGTGGTTCAATCTCTTGCCGTGAACGAAGTGGTTAAGGTGATCGAATCAGAAGAGGGCTCGGAGTGGTTTTTGGTTCAGTTACGCGATAGTGATACTCAAGGGTACGTTGTGAAAGAGAGTGTGGTTGATCGAACCGGATGGGGAGGCGGGATTTGGCTGACCTCCCAATCCTTTGCGGCGGTCATTTCTTGGTTTCCATATGTGCTGACGGTGGCGGTGGTTTTGTTTGCTTTTTCTACGATGATTTCTTGGTCGTTTTATGGAGAACAGGCGATTAGTTATCTCACCGGTGGGAATGCGGGGGCGATTATTGCTTACAAGGTGATTTTCTGCCTCTGTACGATTGTGGGAGCGGGAGCTTCTCTGCAAGCCGTGCTCGATCTCTCCGATGCTATGTATTTTGCGATGGTTTTCCCGAATTTGATTGGGCTCTACTTTCTGCTTCCGGTGGTTAAGGATGAGCTTCATAAGTTTCAACTATTCGCTAAGCGGGTGGATGATGGCGCGAGTTTGGACGAGGCAGAAAGTGCGGAGTAGATGGCTCGAGAATACCAACTGCAACAGCCCGAACGCAAGGGGGCTTCGGGTATCGATTATCAGGCTGCTCTCAATGAGGAGCAGTATGCGGCAGTAACTTCTCCGCCTGGTGCTGCTTTGGTGATTGCTGGAGCGGGTTCTGGCAAGACGCGTACTCTGACTTACCGGGTTGCTTTTTTGTTAGATCAAGGAGTGGACCCAAAGGATATTTTGTTACTGACGTTTACGAACAAAGCATCCAAGGAAATGTTGGAACGAGTAAAGCAGTTGGTTCCACAGGATCTGTCCACTTTATGGGGAGGTACTTTTCACTCGATCGGCAATCGGATTTTACGCCGCCATGCCGATGAGATTGGTTTTACGCGTTCGTTTTCTATTTTGGATCGAGATGATCAAAAGTCGCTTATGAATACGGTTGTGGGCGAGTTGGATATTGATACCAAGACTCGTCGTTTTCCGAAGGCAGACGTTCTTGGAAGCATGTTTTCGATCATGCGAAATACGGGAGAAACTTTGGAAGAGGTCATTGAGGTGCGTTATCCTTATTTTGAGGAATGGGCGGAAGAGATTGCGCAGGTGGAAGAGGCTTATGCTTGTAAGAAGCATGATGTGAATTCGATGGATTTTGATGATTTGTTGATTTTGACCCTCGAGCTTCTCCAAAAGAATGAGGAGCTCCGAGAGCTTTATCAAAAGCGTTTTCGGTATGTGTTGGTGGATGAGTTTCAGGATACCAATTACATTCAAAGTGAGTTGGTGGAGTTGTTGGTGGGTAAGCATCAGAGTCTGATGGTGGTGGGGGATGATGCTCAGTCTATTTATTCTTGGCGAGGGGCAGACATGGAGAATATTCTCGGCTTTCCTGACCGCTTTAAAGACGCAAGGGTTTTTAAAATTGAGATCAACTATCGCAGTGTTCCCGAGATTCTCGATCTTTCAAATCGTGCGATTCAAGCGAATAGGAGACAATTTCATAAGACCTTGCGCTCTTCACGTGAAGGGGGGGCTGCTCCTCCGGCATTGGTGCCCCTTGAGGATCCGACCACACAGGCTCAATTTGTGACGCAGCGCATTCTGGAGCTTCGGGATGAGGGGGTTGAGTTGGAGGAAATGGCGGTGCTTTATCGGGCCCATCATCAAAGTTTGGAGATTCAGATGGAGATGACGAATCGGGGGATTCCGTTTCAGGTCACTAGTGGACTGCGTTTTTTTGAACAAGCTCACATCAAAGACGTGGCTGCTTTCATTCGGTTGGTGGTGAACCGTAAAGATGAGGTTAGCTTTAAGCGGATGGCCTTGATGTTGCCAGGAATTGGAGCGAAGGGAGCGGAGAAGCTCTGGTTAGCTTGGCGTAAGACTGGGTGGGGAGAAGCTGAAGATCCTCCGCAAAGTTTTTCAGAAAAGATGCTGGAGTTCAGCGTTCCCAAAAAGGCGAAACAGCATTGGGAAGATCTTTGTTATGTTCTCGATGAACTTGTTTCTGAAGGCAAGTTTGCTTCTCCGTCAGCAATGATTCTTTCGATTCTTGAGGGGATATACGATGAGGTGTTGCAGGCGAATTTTGAGAACTACGATAATCGTCGTGCTGATGTAGAGCAGCTAATGAGCTACGGCGAAACTTTTGATGATGTTGAAGAGTTTCTAGCCCAGCTTTCTCTGATGGGGTCTATCGATGGAGAGCCGACTGGAAAGAAAGAAGAAATTGACTCTGAGCAAGTGACTCTTTCTTCGATTCATCAAGCGAAAGGTTTGGAATACAAAGTGGTGTTTGTGATTTGGCTTGCGGATGGAATGTTTCCCAATGGACGGATTATTGATGCCAATGATGAGGAGATGATGGAAGAGGAGCGTCGCCTTTTTTATGTCGCTATTACTCGGGCTAAGGATGAGCTTTATTTGACTTATCCTCAAATGAATCCTCGCAGTTATACTGGCGATATTATTCAACGGCCTTCTCGTTTCTTAGATGATTGTCCTTCCGAATTGATGGAAGAGTGGCGAGTTGGTGGAGGTGGGTGGTAGTTTGTGGAAAGATGAAGAAGAAGCGGTCGGTTTTTCAAGTTGGACCGCTCTTCTTGTTTAAATGTTAGAACGAGATATTGTAACTTGCGATGGCGCCTCCGTTGAACTCGTCATTTGAGATTGGGAAGCTCCAACCTGCTCGAACGCTTGTGTGTTTATTGAAACGATAGATGGCTCCCAAGGTTGCTTCGGAAGTGATCTCTCCTTCTTCTTCGTCGCGTAAGCCTACTTCGTTACGAAACTCGAGAGTGAGGGCGAGTGGACCGGAAAAACCTTTCACGATGGCAGCATCGAAGATGAATGATAGTTCATTACTTTCGGTGCCAATTTCTAGGCCGAGGGCGGTATTAAGGGTTAAGTCATTACCTAGATCGAACCAGGTGAGAAGGCTTGGTTCGAGAACTAATTCGTCTGCAGAAAAATCATCGTCACCGGTGGGAATTCCAAATTCAATATTGGCGGTGCTGATGATGTGCTTGAATTCGGCGAGGACGAATCGAGTTGCGATGGTTAGATCGCCAAAGCCTTCTTCAGTGGAACCGTCTTCAACTTCAAATTCGTAGGCAGTCTCGAAAATGAGTCCGAATCTACGTGTTAAGGCTAGTTCTAGTTCAATTTCAATCTCGTGTTCATCTTCGTCATCAAAGCTGTTGAAGGCGTAATCGAGAAAGAAGTCACTATCATTGAAAGCGGCTTCGATGGTCAAAGGGTGAATTTGCCGAGAGCGCCCATCGGCACTGGCGAGAGAATGATCATGAGGTGGAACAGGATCGAACCATCCGCTGAAAAAATCGAAGCCAAAATAGTCCTCGGTGTGATGGCTATGATCATGGTGATGGCTGTTTGAGAGAGGACTAGAGGACAAGAAGTTGCCAGAATTGAATTCACCAGCTTGTAGGGTGATGATTTGGGCGAAGATG
>CAZUEC010000020.1:0-12945 GCA_964618865.1 uncultured Roseibacillus sp.
GATTATGGTGAAACTCAGCAAGGCTTCGGCGAGCAGGCCTCGCTTGCGCTTTAGCGATGGCGGGTTGGGTTCTTTGCTGAGGAAGGAGTTTTTTCTGAATTAGGAGAAAAGGAGGAGAGAGGGGGTTAGTTTTGTGGCACTTCAATCCATTTTTCTTGTTTGTGGCTTTCCCAGCTGAGTTCAGCAAGTTGGACGCCTTTAGCTCCTTCACGGAGAGTCCAGGGGAAGGGTTCGTCGAAGGCGACGTGTTTGAGGAAGAGTTCCCATTGAGTCTTGAAGGCGTTGTCGCATTCGCCAGGGGAAACTTCTTGCCAGTTTTGGTAGAAGTTAATGGGGCTATCGATGTCGGGGTTCCAGACCGGTTTTGGGGTGTCGCTCATAGATTGAGCCCAGCACTTGCGAAGGCCGACGATGGCGGATCCTTTGGTGCCATCGACTTGCATGACAAGGAGGTCGTCGCGACGGACGCGAACACTCCAAGAGGAGTTAAATTGACAGGTGACGCCGGTGTCGGTTTTAAAGAGAGCGTAAGCTGAGTCATCAGATGTGCATTTATATTCTTTACCTTGTTCGTCAATACGTTGAGGAATGTGGGTGTCTGCGTGGGTGAAGACTTTGGTGACTTTTCCAAAGAGGTTGTCGATGACGTATCGCCAATGGCAATGCATGTCGACGATCATGCCGCCACCGTCTTCGACACGGTAGTTCCAGGAGGGGCGCTGAGCAGGGCGGTTTTCGTCATGACCAGTAAAGACCCAGTAGCCGAATTCTCCGCGCACGCTTAGGATGTCGCCAAAGAAGCCATCGGCTTTGAGTTGCTTAAAGGCCATGATGCCAGGGAGCCAGAGTTTGTCTTGAACGGTGCCGTTTTTAATGCCGGCTTTTTCGGCGATTTCGGCGATGGCGAGGGCTTTGCTGTATTCGGTGGCGGTTGGCTTTTCGCAGTAGACGTGTTTGCCGGCTGCGATTGCTTTTTCGAGAAAGGGGATGCGATAAGGGGTGCCGGAGGCATCAAAGAAGATTTCGTTGTAAGAATCGGCCAATGCGCTGTCGAGATCGTCCGTGTAGCGTTCGATGCCGTGTTTTTCGGCGAGAGTTTTGATTTTTTCGAGGTTACGCCCGGTGAGAATGGGGTCGGGCATGATGGTTTGGCCTTGGCATTTGACTCCACCTTGTTCGCGGATGGCGAGGATGGAGCGGATGAGGTGTTGGTTCGTGCCCATGCGTCCGGTAACGCCGTTGAGGATGATTCCGATAGTTTTCATAGTGGTTTGTTCTTAAGGGTGTCTTTTTTTGTGGGGAGTTATTTGTAGATGGAGTCGTAGGATTTGAGGATTTGGTCGAGGAAGTGGTTTTGATCTTGAGACCACCAGTGGTTGGAGAAGATTTCCACTTCGCGGAGACCTTTGAATTGTTGGTCTTTCATGACCCATTGGTCGATTTCGGTGAGGTTGACGCATCCTTCGCCCATGATGCCTCGGTCTAGGAGGGGATCGTTTTGTTCGGCTTTGAAGTCGCAGATGTGATAGGCGGCAAGCCAGTTATTTGCTGCGCAGCGGGCCAGTTCGCTTTTGAGTTCGTGGTCCCACCAGACGTGGTAGACATCGAGGGCGATTTTGAGGTTGGGGGCGGCGATTTCTTGGCAGAGATCGTTGGCGACTTTGAGGGTCGGGACGGCACTTCGGTTACCACAGTAGATGGGGTGAAGGGGTTCGATGAGGAGGTCGATGCCTTCTTGAGCTGCTTCTTCGGTGAGGGCGGCGATGCCGTCTCGAATTTGGTTTCGGTTGGTGAGAGGGGTTTGTCCTTCGGTGGCTCCGCAGACGAGGACGAGTGAAGGAAGGCCGAGTGTGACGGCGTCGCGAATGAGTTGACGGTTATCTGTTAGGGCGCTTTGGCGGGCGTCTTTGGTCGTGGCGGTGAAGAAGCCTCCACGAACGTAGGAGACGGGAGTGAGGCCGGCGTCGGCGACTTGTTTGCGTATTTTTTTAAGGTCTTGGTCTGCGACTGTTTCCTTCCAGATGGAGATGCCGCCGATGTTACGGCGGGCATAGTTCTCGATGCATTCGGTGATGGACCAGGGTTTGGTCGTGAAGGTGTGAAGGGCGAGCGATTGGTAAGACATTGTGGTGAGTGGGTGTTTGGAGGCGAAGGTGCACTCGGTTTCTTGGGAGGTCTTTTTTTTTAGTATCCGAGGCGTTGGGCGCAGTCTTTGAGGATGTCGGATTCCCAGTTGGGGCGAGTGGGGCATTGGGGGTGAGCGTTTGAGGAGGGGATACGCCCGAGGAGATGTTGGAAGTGCGCGCAGGAGTGTTTGTAGGCAGGGACGGGAGGGCGGAATCCGATGTTGCCAAGGTATTGCAGGGCGTCGGTGAGTTCGTAGTAGGCGGGATTACTTTCTTCCCAGTAGCGGTCGCGCTGGGCAAATTTTTCGGGGCAGTAAGCGGCGAGTCCGAGGAGGTAATCGGAACCGTATTCGATCATGTCGATGCCAAGGTCGTTGCCGGTGTAGATTTTGAAGTCAGGACGCACTTCGTCTCGGATGGCGAGGCGTTTGATTTCTTCGAGGCGAGAGAGGGAGGAGTGTTTGATGCCCTTGAGTGAGGGGATGGTCATGAGTCCACGAATGGTGGTTTCGTCGTAGATGAGGCCGTTGGGAGCAAACATTTGCCCGAGTTCGAAGCCGATGACTTTATCGAAGGGGGCACAGATTTGGGCGTAAAGGTCGATGATTTGTTGAGGGGACCAGTGGTGGAAGCGAGTGGTTTGAAAGAGGATGGGGGTGCCGCCTAGTTCGGCGATTTGATGCATTTGTTGGAGGTAGAGTTCGGGGAGGTTGCCTTCGAGTCCTTCTACAAAGACGCCGGCGATGAAGCCGTTGGGGAGGGTTTCTTGAGCCCAGTGGAGGATGGTGGTTCGTTCTTCGGGGGAGAGGTAGTTGGCGTAACCGGTGTCCATGTTGACGGCGCAGCCGAGACCTGCTTCATGGGTTCGGGTGAGGGCTTTTTTGTAGGCGGATTCGGCGATGGTTCCGTCTTGTTCGAAGGGGAGGAGAATGGCGGCGTGGCCTTCGATTTTTCGACCTGGTTTGCGTAGGGTTTGCAGTTCGGAAATAGTCATTTCTGACGAAAAGAGTAGCGAGGGTGAAAACTTGAAAATAGTTTTTTAGCGTCAAAAGGAGGTTTTTTTCGCTTTCAAGTATTCTTTTTGCGACACGTTTGTGAGGGAGTCGTGTTTATGTTGATTCCGTTGGGAATCTATTCGGTTTTGTTTTTGCGAAGCTTGGCTACTTGATTTCGCAGATTTTGAGGAGGTCGAGAGGTTTTTCGAGCATGAAGGTTGGGTTCTGGCGGAGGAGTGCTTCTGGGGAGTTGAAGCCCCAGGTGGCTGCTGCGACATGAACTCCGGCTTTTTGAGAGGCTCGAATGTCTCGGGTTTCGTCTCCGATGTAGAGCATGTGAGAACGTTCGAGAGAGAAGGTTTTTTCGATGGCTCGAAGGTGTTTGTGTTTTCCAGAGAGTTTGGAGGTGCTGGAGATGAAGGTGAAGAGGTCGCGAAGACCTTTGGCCTCTAGAAAGGCTTCTACATTTTCAATGGAGTTAGAGGTGAGGATGCCGAAGCAGGAGCAGTGTTCGCGGAGTTGGGGGAGCAATTCGGCAATTCCTTCATTTAAAGAAAGTTTGGTGATGTCCGCTCGCAAGGCTTTGCGTCCTTTTGCGAGGAGGGAGGGGAGGCGTAGTTTTGAGATGCCGAGATGTTTCATGAGTTCTTTGAGCTCATAATCTTGCAGGGTGGGAATTTCTTCTACGGTTACTTTGCGAAAGGAATAGGAGTCGGCGATGTCGTTGTAGACTTGGACAGCAGCGGCAAGAGTGTCGGCAAGGGTGCCGTCGAAATCGAAGATGAGAGCAGGGTAGCGCACGTTTTTAAAAAATAACGGGGTTAGAAAGTGAGAGGTAGATTTGGATCGATGTCGGTGGTCAGTAAGGATGATTGTTTTGCGGCAAGATGTTGATGAGCGGCGAAGGCAATCATGGCGGCGTTGTCGGTCGAGAAGCTAGGGGGGCAGGCTCGAAAGGTCAGGGATGCATTGTGACAGGATTCAGAAAATTGTTGGCGGAGCATGGAGTTGCATGAGACTCCGCCTGAAAGGGTGATTAAGGGGAGTTGGTGTTGTTGGGCGGCTCGAATTGTTTTGGCAATTAGAACTTCAAAAACGGCGGCTTGGAAGGAGGCGCAGAGGTTGGGAAGGTGTTGGCGTGGTTTTTTGAGTTTTTGAAGGGTGTATAGGACGGCGGTTTTCAGGCCGGAGAAGGAGAAGTCGAGATGATCTTCGTTGAGGAGGGAGCGAGGAAAGGAGAAGGCTTCGGGATTGCCATCACGAGCGAGTCGTTCGATTTCGGGGCCACCGGGGTAGGGGAGTTCGAGCATTTTAGCCACTTTGTCAAAGGCTTCGCCGGCGGCATCATCAATGGTTTGGCCGAGGAGCTGATAGTTTCCGAGTGAGTTGACTTGGACGAGCATGGTGTGCCCTCCAGAAACGATGAGGGCAAGATGTGGAGGGATTTTTTGTTCGCCGATGAAGGGGCTTAAAAGGTGGCCTTCCATGTGGTTGATGGAGAGGAAGGTTTTTTGAGAGGCCAAGGCTAATCCTTTAGCAAAAGAGTGTCCGACCATGAGTGAAGAGGCTAAGCCGGGACCTCCGGTGGCGGCGATTGCGGTGAGTTCTTCAGGAGAGAGTTCTGCTTTTGCTAGGGCTTCTTTGACTAGTGGTTGTAGGTTGAGGGTGTGGTTTCGAGAGGCGAGTTCGGGGACGACTCCGCCAAGGTTTTTGTGAAGGTCGATTTGAGAAGAAATTAGAGAGGAGAGAAGTTCTTCTGATTTTGAATTACGATGTTTTCCGTAAATGGCAACCGCAGTTTCGTCGCAAGATGATTCAATGGCAAGGACAGGCATAATGAGGGCTGCCTAATTGCGGTATTGTTGCAAGGCGGTGGGAAGGAATTCTTTTAAAGAGTTGATGCGAGTTTCGTTGAGAGGGTGTGTTCGGAGGAATTCTACTCCTTGATTGCCGCGGGCGTTGTTGTAAGCGGCAAAGCGTTCCCACATGGCAATGGCTTCATTGGGATTGTATCCGGCCCGAGACATGAAAAGGGCTCCCACTCGGTCGGCTTCTAGTTCTTGTGAGCGAGAGAAGGTTAAGCCGAAGGCGACATTTCCTGCGCTGCCTAGTATTTGTGTGGCGGCTTGTGCGCCGTTGCCTCCTAGTAGGGTTCCAATAACGGCGGCGCCGATGCCGATGGTGTTTTGATTTTTGATGCGAGCGCCAGCATGATTGGAGGTGACGTGTGCAATTTCGTGAGCGAGAACGGTTGCGAGTCCTGCATCGTTTTGAGTGATTTGAAAAAGGCCGGAATTGATTCCTACTTTGCCACCAGGGAGGGCGAAGGCGTTTGGAGTGCTGTTTTCAAAAACGACAAATTCCCACTGTGCTCCAGGAAGGGTGATGACTTTGGTGAGGCGGGTGGCTACTCGATTGACTTGGGTGCGGTAGTTGGTTTTGTTGGAGATTGGGCTCTGAGTTTTGAGTTTTTCAAATGCTTCGGTGCCTTGGTTAACTAGAGAGGGGGAAGAGGGAGTGACGTTGACGGTTCCGTCAGAGCGAATGGCGGGAGCGGCGCAAGAGAGGATGATCAGTGGAAGGATTAAGGGGATATATTTGGAGAGTTTCATAAGAAGGGGAGCGCTCTGATAAAGGTGGAAAAATGAGTCGGGGAGTGGGGGGATTTATTTGGCTATTGCGCGTCGTAGTCCTGATAAAATTTGATTCGAGTTCGAGAAGCTGGTTGCGGTTTCTCCGTCTTTGAGCAGGAGGGCTGCCTTGTTGCCAAGAGGGGGAAGGTTTTCTGAGGTGGCATCCGATATTATGGTGGTGACGTGATCGAATTCTGCGGTGGCGAGTTTGTTTTTGAGGTTTTTGTTTTCTTTGTGGTCAGAGGAGATGATGAGGAGGTGATTGTCAATATTGCGGAGAGCTCCCAAGAGGAAGTCGGTGTGAATAACAGGAACTTGTGTGATGCGATTTTGTAAAAATGCGCTGATGTTAGTTAATGTGGAGTCGAGTTTCGGGTGAGTGTAGCCGAGTGATTTGAGGCGAGCAAGAGCACCATAGCTGATTCCCCAAGTGGAAGGGCCAAAAATCATTTCGGAGTTGATGATTGGGATTTTAAGGGGGTGATTTTCAATTTGAATTTCGATGAGTAAATCATGGATGTCGATGAAGTTGTCGAGTAATTGTGTGGCTAGCTTATGAGTTTGCTCGATCAGTTGAGAGTCCCAAGTAACGCGATACCATTCGAGGAGTGCTTCTAGCGTTACCGCATAATCGTAGGCAAATGCGGGAATGCTACGACGTCCTTCAAGGGAAGGGACTCGAAGAAGGGTGCCATCTTCTGTTAGGAAATCGGCCAAGAGTTTCTGGCCGGTTGTTTGGAGGGTGGCGAGGGTTGAATCTGTTGGGTTAGAGGCGTAAGAATGGGCTAGGGCGGTGAGAAGTCTCGCTTGAGTAGCTAGGGTTTGTGTCGACTCTGAATAGATCGAGTCACTTGATTGTAAGATTTTGTTTCTTCGTGTTTCGATCTTTTTGGAAGCGCTAACGAGGAGGTTTTCGGCATGTTCTTCATCTAGATTTGTGGCGGTAGCGAGTTCACTTCCAAATCGCTGAAGTCCGAGGGTGTTTTGTCGGAAATAGATTCGAGTTGGGTCGTCATTGGTTGCAATGTTTCCTCGTGCTTGAAGATTGAAGGCGGCTTTGACTACGATTAATTCTTCGTCGGTTAGGAATTCGGAGAGGTCATTTAGTTTCCAATAGAAAGCGAATCGATTGGTTTCATCGAGGACGACAGAGTTTGTTTGGAAAGAGCCTTTTGCGAGTTGGGTGAGCATGGCGTTTTGTGCTCTCTGGGAGGCTTTGGTTGGGGGGGCGCTGCTGATCGCGGAAAGCATTTCGGCTTGGATGGATAAGTTTTTGCTGGGAAAAGGTACTGCAAAGGAGTTGCTGTTTCGACGAGAGAAAAAGTAGTGATCGAGAGGGTCTAAGATCGCGGAGGTGGTGAGTTTTTCGACCGATTGTTGAGTTGCTTTTTTGGCGTCTGCTTTAAAGCGGGAAGGAGAAGCTGGATGTTGACTTGCGCGGGATAAGGTTGTGATTAGATTCCCGGGAGGAATTCCGCCTGTGTTATCGAAGCTGGCTTCTAGAGGGTCGTAGAGGTCGGCGAGTCTTTGTAAGGCGGAGAAGATTTTTGGTTTTGTTAGTTCTTTTTTCTTCTGTTCGTCATTGGAGATGAAAATGCGTTTAAATCTATTGAGACGATTTTCGTTATCGTAACGACTATTTTCTACGATGTACCGATTCGATTGTTCTCTAATGGTCTGGATGGTATTGTATGCTCGTCGGAATCCGGTAAGGAGGTCGTTATCTTCATTTGCTCTCACCGGAATCCATGCGACTGGGTTACCTTCATGACTCAGCCAGAGAAGGAAGGGGAAAGAGATGTTGCGCCTTTGTTCTAGGGAGAGGAAGTTGCAAGCGAGAGCTAGGTTAGGATCGGTTTCGGTATCGGCCAGCACAGGGACGAAGTTGTCATTAATTTCTTCAACGAATTGGGTATCGAGGAGTTGAACCAGTTTTTCAGATTGAGGATACTGTGTGGAGCCAATGCAGACGAAGATAAGGCGTTGTGATTTTTTGGCATAAGTGATGATTTCCGAGGACCAAGGTTGCCAATGAATGGAAGAGGAAGCTTGCCTGCGGAGGAATTCGGTCGGTTCGTTGGCGAGTTGGTTTTGTGCAAGCTCGGGGACCTCTTCAATCGGTTTTTTGAAGAATTTGGTGTCGTCTTGTTTGTTTGCCTCTTTGCTCTCTTTCTCGTTGTTTTCGTTCTTACAGCTAGTGAGAATGACAAAGAACGCTAAAAGAGGAAGGTAGCAATGTTTGTTCACAACTCTTTGATGCCAATTACGGTCAAAAATGTCAACGGCATCCGACTGAGAGAGAAAAGGCTTTTTCCGCAGGCCAAGGTGACCAAGAATAGCGGCCATTAGAAAGTGATTACGATTGCGGTATCCAGTCAAAAAGGAGGGGTGGGAAAGACCACGCTATGTATCAATCTCGCCCATTCGTTCGCGCGAAATGGTCGCAAGACACTGCTTGTGGATGCGGATCCTCAGGGTTCGGTTGGTCTTTCGCTGACGAGGCAATCGCGAGCTTTACCGGGTTTTTATGACTTAATGGCTGATCCGGTTTATCCGCTGGAGCGTCTGATTGTGCCGACTCGATTGGAGACTTTCAGTTTGGTTGCTGCGGGGCAAACTAGCGATTATGAGCTGGGGGGAGGGGAAATGGGGGTGACTCTGCACCGGGTGCGAGAATTCTTGAGAGGGGTGTCAGAAATGGGTTATGAAGTTTGTATCATTGATACTGCTGCGGGGCTTTTTGGGGCTACTGCGGATGTCCTTTCGGCCTCATCGGCGGTGATAGTTCCTCAACAGGCGGAACCGTTGGGAATTCGTTCGGTCCCGAAGTTGATGTCGGTTTTGGCTCGGATGCGGGTGATTAATCCTCAGTTGTCGGTTTTGGGGCTTCTTTTGACCATGATGCAACCGGGTCTCGCGGAAAGTCGGGAAGCGGCGCAAGCGTTGAAAGATATTCTTCCTTCCGAGATGCTTTTTCAGACGATGATTCCGCGGGATGATCTTTTTATTCGAGCGAGTGCACGAGGCCTGCCTATTGGTGCGATGGAGAATGGGACTGGCGCGATGGCTGTTTTTGATCGTGTTCGAATGGAGGTTGAGGCAAAATTGACAGCTCTAGCCCAACAACGAAAATGAGTGATTTAATTTCAGCTTGGGTTGATCAAAACGAGATGCGTCGTCTGGCGGAATCTCTTTTAGCTAGTCCTGTTGAGCATGATTTGGATCAATTTGAAGTTGATCTCGGAGGTCAGTTCGAAGGATATGCGAATTTGAATGTGGGGTTGAAACCTGAATCCGGACAATCGTTGGCTCCGCCTCCTGAAGCTCCTGCAGCTGCATATTCTCCTCAGCCTATGATTCAGGCTGCTCCGGTTAGTGTTCCTCCTGCTCTTCCTGTTGGTTTGGGATCAGGGGGCGTTTCTCAAGGGGTTAATCCTGCTGCGAAACCACCGAGTGAGGTTGCGGTTGCTGATGAGGCGACGATGAGTTCTGAGACTGCTCCTTCGGTGATGCGTTCGGCGGTGCAGTTTCTGCGAAAAGCCCAATCGGAAGGGCGAGCAGGAGGGGTGATTCGTGATGAGAAGAATTCTCCTGTGGTGGCGCCTACGCCTCTCTCTGGGGTTGAGACGGTCAATGTTCCGACAGTTCCAAAACCTGCGCCTCGCCAGATTCACTCGCCTTTCCGAAGAATTGGTGAAGGGGAAGAGGAGTCGTCGACTGTTAAGGGTGAGTCGGAGGCACAATTGCCGAAAGAGTCGTCTGCAGCGGGAAGAATTTTACGACCTAAGGCGCCATCAGGAGAAGAGCCTATTTTGGTGAGGGTGACTAAGTTTGGAAAGTGGTTGAAAGGCTCAGTAGGAGTTCGGAATTTCTTTGTTTCGAATACGGAAGGAAAAATTTTGTTAGATGAGGTGGCTAATCCGAAATTGATTCAGGTCGCTCGTTCTCTAGCTGGAGCTTCGGGGGCCAGTGATGGGCAAGTGACGAATCTGCATGTGCGAATTGGCGAGGATTCTATTCTTGAGGTTGTTCCTACTCCTTCTCAGTTTGGAATTTTGATTCTTGGTCTCATTGTTGAGCATCCTTTGCCGGAAGAAGTCATTCGGGAAGTTCGTTTGGGTCTTCAGGAGGTTGCTAATGCACGTTTGTTAAAGAGCCAGAGCTAGTTGTTGGAGCAACTGATTTTTCTTTGTCCGCCGTGGGTAGGGTTAGAGTTGTGGGAACAAATGGGGCTTGGAGAGGCTTCTGAGTCAGTAATCAGTTCCTGATGGGGAGGGGTGCTAGTTGGATGGGGGGGGTGAAGGCTGAGTGAAAAATTTCTCAAAGGTGAGTTCAATGAGTTTCCGGCTGGCCGAAGGTCGAGAAGCAAGGCGGGAAAATTGTTCGTTTTGGAATAAGGCTTGAAATTGATAGTCTTGGCAAAGGGTTTGGAGTTCGTCTCCGGTGAGTGCGATGGCATGGATTTCTGGCACTTTGAGGGCTTCACGAACCTGTTCTTCTTGGGAAGCTCGAGCGAGGTCGGCTTTGTCACCAGAGATGATGATGAGTTTGGCTAGGTTTAATCGCGAGCGATAGTCGGGGGTGTTAATGAAATCGATTCTTTCGTGAAAAGTCGCGATCGGAGATTTATCGAGCCATTGCTTGGCTTGTGCGAGGAGAGGGAGTTGGCCTGCTTTCTCAGCACCTTCGTGGACGTAAGTTTGTAAATGCTCCAATTCGGCGTGGGTTCCGAAATAACGGAGGGCGGCAATGGTTCCGTAGAGTGCGAAAATTCCGACCAATAGTCCGAATACCGGAGCGAGTGGATTGCGTCGGCTTTTTTTCTTGGAGCCATCTTCGTCACTCGTGGACTTTTTCTTCTGTGATTTCCCAGAAAAGACGCCGAGGAAGATCTGAATAATGACCATGGCGAGGAGAGCGCAGACTCCGCCCACAACTAAGGGCATCCAGCCAACTGCTTCTGGAATCAATTTTTCAATATGAGGAGGGGATTGAAGAAAGCCGAAGAGAAAGGCTGCGGCAGCAATGGTGAATGAGATGAGGGTGATGATGGTCTTGATGATGCCTTTAATGATGGAGACCACTGCGAAGAGGATGACTACTGCCACCATTGCGATGGTGATCGCAGTTTGATCGAGGGGGATTTGGGCGAGAAATTCCATAAGGAGAGTTTAGTTGGATTTTAGGAGAAGAGAAATAGGAAATGAAGGTGGAGCTTTGAGAGAGGGGTTTTATCCACACTGCGCGCGTTGCCTTAAAAGATGGTCTACGAGGACGAGATTCGTCATCGCTTCTACGATTGGGACGGCTCGCGGCAGGACACAGGGATCGTGTCTGCCTTTTCCTTTGAGGTCGGTTTCTTCTTTTGCAGAGGAGACGGTTTGTTGGGAGGTCATGATGGTGGCCACTGGTTTGAAGGCGACTCGGAAGAGGATGTTTTCACCGTTGGAGATGCCACCTTGAACTCCGCCAGAATTGTTGGTGCGAGTGCGGATGCGTTCGCCTTCTAGATAGAAGGGGTCGTTGTGTTCACGGCCGGTTAGAAGGGTTCCTTCAAACCCTGAGCCGACTTCGAATCCTTTGGTGGCAGGAAGCGAGAGCATGGCTTTGGCGAGGTCAGCTTCGAGTCGGTCAAAGACGGGGGCGCCGAGGCCTGCGGGGCAATTACGGACTACGGCTTCGATAATGCCTCCAATGGAGTTGCCATCTTTGCGGGTGGCTTTGATGAGTGTAATCATTTCGTCTACGATGGCAGGGTCTCCGGTTCGGACGATGTTGGATTCAATGATTTCTGAGGTGACTTGTTCGGGGTCTACTTGAGCTTTTAGGTTTTGAACGGTAGAGACCCAGGCGAGAGTTTCTAGGTCGGGAGCTAAGTTTTTGATGACTTCCTTTGCTACCGCAGCGGCAGCTACGCGGCCGATGGTTTCTCGGGCGGAAGAGCGACCTCCTCCGTTCGGATTTCGGCGGCCAAATTTGGCGTCGTAGGTGTAGTCGGCGTGGGAAGGC
This sequence comes from uncultured Roseibacillus sp., assembly GCA_964618865.1. GTDB lineage: Bacteria > Verrucomicrobiota > Verrucomicrobiia > Verrucomicrobiales > Akkermansiaceae > Roseibacillus. The sequence goes on from CAZUEC010000020.1 coordinate 11,764, forward strand.
CGGTATTTGGTGGCCATTTCGTCATAGGCGCCGGGGCGTTGGTCTTTGTTTCGGACATGAATCGAAATAGGAGTTCCGAGAGTGTGACCTTCGTGGATTCCGGAGAGAATTTCGCAGGTATCAGTCTCATTTCTGGGGGTGACAATCTCGGACTGTCCTGGGCGCCGACGGTCGAGTTCGTGCTGGATCAGTTCTTGAGAAATGGCGATGCCCGGAGGACAGCCGTCAATGATGACACCAACCCCACCGCCGTGGGATTCGCCAAAGGTCGTGATTTGAAAGAGGGTGCCGAAAGTATTGCCCACGGCAGGAGTCTAACCAGCCCCTCTCGATTGAAAAGTCCCTTTCGAGCCAAGTCACGAGTTGTGGCTTTTTTTTGAGTTTTCTTTTTGTACCTTAGGACAATGAGGCTGTTTCCAAAAACTCATGTTGCGATGCTTCGGGCCGGCTTATTGGTCTTAGCTTTGGTTTCGGTCATTTCTTGGAGTTGTAGTCGCTCTGTGGCGACTAAAGTGCGGTATGTTCCGCAAGTAGGGGATGTTCTTTTTCAATCGCTACCCAATCCGCCTGGACTCGATATCATTGATGCTATTGAGGGTGCTACGGAGAGTCCCTATTCGCATTGCGGGGTGGTGGTCGAAAAGAATGGAAAGATGTTCGTGCTCGAAGCGATGGTTCCTAGGGTAAGAGAAACTCCTTATGAACGTTGGATTGAACGGGGTCGGAGTCGATTCGCTGTTTTTCGCCTCAAAGAGGAGCATCATCCTCAGATTCCAGAGTGGATTGCTGAAATGCGAAAAAGAATCGGGAAACGATATGATTTTCGCTATCGCATGAGTGATGAAGAAATTTATTGCTCGGAGCTTCCTTTCGATGGTTGGAAAAGTTTGACAGGGCAAAATATGGGAACAGTGGTGAAACTGGGATCTCTCAAATGGGAGAAGTATCGAGAGGTGATTCAAAAAATCGAAGGCAGTGAGGAGGTTCCATTAGAGAGGGAGATGATCACTCCGCGAGATTTGGCGGCTGCCCCTCAATTGGAGTTGATCGTGAATCATGGTCTTTAGTTGTTTGGAAGGACAGCTAGCTCTGGGAGAAGTGGGTTGAACGGAATTTTTGGAAGATGAGGGTTCCTACGTGGTTGCTAAAATCTTAACAATTGTGTAGAATTCAGCGCTCATG
>CAZUEC010000021.1:0-12912 GCA_964618865.1 uncultured Roseibacillus sp.
AAACTGTGGTGCTCAGATAGCGATAGACTCTCATTTTTAGAACGTTGAGATCGGGAATTTCTGGACAATGCAAAGACGAATCCGAAAGTGGATAGAGTTTGACCAAAGAGCTAGAGAAGAAGGGATTGATAGTTTTTCAGGGAAAACTTAGACACTAGGAAGATTTCCTCTCTCCCAGCTGAATAAAGAAGGCTTCAGAGAAAAATTTCATCGTATTTTCTTAATCGTTTTGGGCCTCTCTATCTGAGAAGTTGAAGCGCTGTTCGCAAAGTTCAGCCGTGACCTTTTGGAACTTCTGTTTTAAGGGGGTGTTTCTATTTTATGAAACTCTTTGGAACGGACGGTATTCGTGGAACTGCTAATGAATACCCGATCACGCCTGAGCTTGCCTTGCGGGTAGGTCGGGCCATTGCACGTGCTCTCGAGGCTCAGCAACCTGGTCGTCACAAAGTGGTAATTGGAAAGGATACTCGGATTTCGGGGTATATGCTCGAGAACGCGCTCACCTCTGGTTTGGTCAGTGAAGGAGCGCGTGTTCTTTTGACTGGTCCCTTACCGACTCCGGCGGTCGCACATTTGACAAAATCGATGGCTTGCGACGCGGGCATTATGTTGACTGCATCGCACAATCCTTTTGAGGATAATGGGATCAAGATTTTTGGGCCGGACGGTTTCAAATTGAGTGATGAGTTGGAAGAAACGATTGAAGCGCTTGTGACTGGAGAATCTCTGCAAGAGCCTGTGCCGGGGACGGAACTAGGAAAGGCTTTTCGAATTGATGATGCTTCAGGGCGTTACATTGAATTTGCTAAGAATGCTATCGGTTCAACGCGTTTGGATGGTTTGAAGGTGGTCGTTGATTGTGCACACGGAGCTGGCTATTTTGTTGGTCCGCTCATTTTTGAAGAATTAGGGGCGGAGGTCATTTCATTGGGGGTGAAACCGGATGGCCGGAACATCAATGCGAATTGTGGTGCTCTTTATGCGGATCAAGCGGCGCAGAGAGTTAAGGAAACGGGGGCAGATTTAGGAGTGTGTTTGGATGGTGATGCTGATCGTTTAGTTTTGATTGATGCTACGGGTACGATTGTGGATGGGGATCGTTTGTTGTGTTTAGCGGCGCTTGCGCTTCAACGAAAAGGGGAGTTGGACGGAGATGCCTTGGTCGCGACCGTGATGTCGAACTTGGGGCTTAAAGAGGCTTTGGCGAAGAATGGCATTGGGCTCGAAACAACTGCGGTGGGAGATCGTAATGTCCTCGAGAGAATGAGAGAGAAAGGATACAGCTTGGGAGGAGAGAATTCCGGACATGTGATTTTTGCCCGTCACGCGACCACTGGAGATGGTATTATGGGAGCTTTGCAGATTTTAGCTGAGATGAATGCTACTGGAAAGAGTCTTGCCGAACTCGCTAACTGCATGGAGATTTTTCCGCAAAAACTGGTTAATTTAGCAGTTACTGACAAACCACCTCTTGAGGAAATTCCTGGACTCATTTCTTTGATTTCAAAAGCGGAAATGGCGATGGGTGATAGTGGGAGGGTGCTGGTTCGATATTCGGGGACGGAGAAGAAAATTCGGGTGATGGTGGAAGCCCGTGATGAAGCGGTGATGGAGGAATGGTGTGGCCAGTTAGTGCGATTGGTGCAAAACGAAATTGGGTTATAAAATGAAGACTCTTTGGCCTCTTGAAGACGCAGTCGAGACTCTCCCTCTCGTAGGTAAAACTTTGCGACAGTGGGCGCAGGAAGGAGTGTTCTCTGAGCAACAGCTTGCAGATCTCTCTTATCCGTGGGAGTTGCTCGATCTGCATCAAGGGCTCTTGGAAAGGCAATGGGCGAGAGAAGGGGAGTCGAAGCTTTGCCGGATTGCTCAGCTTGCTGATGGAGCGGCTCTGATTGTAGGAGAGGGAACTCAGGTTCTACCCGGTGTTTATGTGGAAGGGCTCGTGATAGCGGGAAAGAACTGTAAGATAGGACCAAATTGCTACTTGAGAGGGCCAATCTCAATTGGTGATGACTGTCACGTAGGGCAGGCTGTGGAGCTCAAAAATTCAATCTTAGGCAATGGCACAAACATTGGTCACCTAAGTTATATTGGAGACAGTGTTTTAGGTAATGAAGTCAACCTAGGAGCAGGGACAATCACGAGTAACCTTCGCCATGATGGCAAAAACCACCGCTCGGTGGTAGAGGGAAAAATACTGGATACCGGTCGCCGTAAGTTTGGAGCTATTATTGGACATTGTGTCCATACTGGCATTCATACCAGTCTGTATCCTGGTAGAAAGCTTGCTTCTGGAGTCACGACATTACCGGGCGAAGTCGTTTCTAAAGACAAGCAATAAAAAAACTCACTAATGATGGAAGGTCAGAAAAATGATTAAAGGGTTGGGCGTATTCTTAATTATGAGCGTGAGTTTTCATTATTAAAGTTCAAGTTCAACTCTTAAGAAAAGACGTTCAGGACGGTTTTGCTCTGGGCTGTCGATTCTAGCCTGATACGTACCAGGAGAATCTGTTGATTCAGTAATAACAGCATTATCGGTTAAATTAATCGGGAAATTGCCGTTAAGATCTGTTGTAGCAACAATTGAAAAGTCATTGAGACCGGGAGCAGATGCGAATTCGATAATTAATTCGGTTTCATTAAATTGAAGATCATTTACAGAAATCGAAAGATCCTCAGGAATTTCTGGGACGAAGGCGACACTATCAATTGCGTCAACTATTTCTTCGACGAGGACTGAGAATTGAGCTGCAACACCGCTCCCGTCGATTCCGGTGGGAGTGATTGTAAACAAGATTTCACTCGTTGACCCATTGGCGATGACAAATCGTCTTTGAACAGTTGATAAAGGTCTAATTGAATTTGTGGGATCACCAATGCGAAAGTAGTTAAAAGCTTGCCGAAGTCGTAAATTACGGTTTGATTCGTCTGAATCGACTCCTACAAATTCATAAGGATCGTCTACTTGAACGGCATTACTAATTAAACCTGGATCTTCATTGAAGATGAAATCTGGCTCATTAGGAGAGAAGATATTGATCAATATCAATCGAATGGGAACCCCGTTTTCATTAGTTCCTGTGAATTCTCCGTTGGTAGGATTAAGGAAGTTACTTCTTACAATACCCGCCACCTGACGGGCCGTTTCTTGGCAACCAGGTCACCAAGGAGTGTGGTAGACTGTGACAACTACTTCATTAGGAAAATCCGAATAGCTTCGATTTTCTAGGTCAGGCACTAGGAAGCTACTAGATGCACCTAGAAATTCGATTGCCGGAGTTGTAGACATTGCAAAAGTAATCTCTTCAGGAATGATATCACCCACTTGAGGAGCGTTTGGTCCATTATCAGTAGTAAAAGGGTCACTGTCGATTTGGCCGCAGAGATATGATCCTGTTAATAGGAAAAAAAGAAACTGATTTTTTATGTTCATGATAAGTAACTAGAATTGGTAAGTATAAGCCGCGCGAATGGCAAAAAATTCCCGATCTGAAAATAAATCCTCGAATGGAGCGCTAGCTGAATTAACAGTTCCAAAGTCAGTCTGCAAAAAAGCTACAGAAGTGCTTAAGGAATGCGTGCCGTTAGACCACCTCATAGAAGCTGATATTTCAGTCGAATCAAGTTCTGGTGCTGATGAATTGAAATTTGAAGTCGTGACTTCACCTGTATCGGTATAGATTCTGTATCCCACGGTTAATGACAGTGGAGCGGTGATTTGATAAGATAAAGTGGCTCCACCGTAATAAGATTCAAAATTAGGACGTTCGATTGTTGCTCCAATTTCGCCACGCAGAGTTAGTTTATCTATAATATTCCATGCTGTCTTGATTCGATATTGTGTCCTTACCTCTCGAGCGCTTACGAAAGCAGCGCGAAAAAACCACTGAGTAGTGAATTTGTTGGTGATGAAAAAGTTACCCGTAAGGCTAGTTGAGATAGTGTCGAGAGTGTCATTTCCTTGTGTTACGGCAATAAATGGAGGACCAGGAAAGGTTTCAATTTGTTGTCCAGCAGCTATTCGATCTCTGGAATAACCGATGCCCCATGTAATCGAGTCAAAATCGTTTGGAAGAATAAATGTATTTGAAAGGTTAGCAGAAAACCCGAAAGGATTAGCATCTCGAAATCCTGGAGCTCCGCCGAGATCTTGTTCAAAGATTTGATTGATCCAGATTGAACGGAAATTTGTAAACCCTTGATAGCCTGATAAGGAAAAACTTGATGAGGCTTTATCAGTCCATTCTTGACCAAGGGTTAGCGTAACTCGATCTGTGCTTGTTGTCTCATTAACTGGGCTTACTGATTCCCCAGTAATGTCGAGGTCATACTGGATTCGGCTGTAAGCTATTCCTACGGTAGTATCTCTATGCTCTAACTGTAGATCTGTAGAGTAACGCTGGACGTTAATATCTTCACTGACGAGGAGATCGACGTCTATTGAGAAAGTAGGACTTATTTTAAAACTGGATTTTTCATCGGACTCGGTATCGTTAAATTCGAAAGAACTTGAATCCGAGCCAATGTCCTCAAGGAAGTTCCCTTCTTGGGTTCCTGCAAAAGATGTAGTGGTTAAGATTATGGTCGAAAGTAGGAAATGTTTCATGTGCATTTTGTGTTTCAAGTGGACCCACTTGAGTTAACTACCTGATCATGTTCATCCGGTTCCTCCTCCGCTGGTCGAGGACGAGCGACCGCGTTCTAATTGTGAGACAAGCGTGCATTCAGTTAACTCGGCGCCTTTATGGTCAAAACGCATGGCAGTGTCGGTTAAGAAAATTTTATCAACAATGCTCAAGTTACGGGTGCCACAGGCAGTCAGCCCTAAGCCCACCCCCGATGCCAAAAGTATCCAAAAGTAATTTATTTTATTTGTCTTCAAGATGATTGTGTTGTTCGAGCTGTTTCCTTATTTCGAGCTGTTTCCTCATTAAGAGCCGTTGGGATTCATTTTATTCCTAAATGAGGAATTTAGAGAGAGTTTATCTTGATGGCGAGTATTTGTGACCGTTTTTTCAACGTTTTTTTCTGTTGAGTAGGTTATTTGCGAAAGAAAAAGGGAAAGGATGAGTGGAATTTTCGTATCTGATTTTCTGAAGAGATGAGACTGAAGTTTCTTTTGATTGGCTGAAGAAGGGAGTCGCGATTCAAATTCGCCTTCAAAGAGAATTAAAATGGCTAAATTTTGAGGGAAAAAGCGTCCCCAAGCTCTTTTTAGGACTATTTGACGCAGTTTACATTAAATGTTTCGAATTTTTTTAACAAATAGGAATATTTAGGATAAAATAAGGAAAGCGGTTTTTGTCCGTCAAATTCTTAAGTATCGTGACTCCTTCACTCCTTGCGAATTCAGCGCCTGCGAAGGAAAAAGCCTTCGCAAGGTATGAGTTTAAGTGGCCTTCTCGTTCTTTGCTTGAGCCTGAAGTCGTGTTTGCCGTTTTTCTGGCTAAATATACTGGAGAGCGAGAATTCGCACTGACGCTTTGGCGAACTCAAACTCAGGAATTAGAGCAAATTCCAATCACCATTAGACCTGATTTGGTGTTGGATCATATCGTTAGCTCAGCAAAAAAAACTGAGAGCAGGCATTCACCGACTCTTCTTGTTTCAGGGGGGGAGGCGATCGCTCAAGGCTTGGACTTTGAAGTGGCGTTTTGTCTGCCAAGTCTTTCTGACCAATCAGAGAAGGCTAGCATTCATTTTCGAGAGGATCTCTTTGGGCCGCGTTTGGTGGAGTCTTGGGCGCGTCACCTTACTCAAATTTCGAGTCAGTCTCCGCGTGCGAGTTTTGGAGAAGTCATCCTGTTGGATGAGGCTGAGAAGAGGCAGGCTCTGATGGATTCCGGTAATCCAAAAGCGACTCTCTATGAACCATCGCGCCCGGAAGATTTTACTTTTCCTGCGCTTTTTGAGAAGCAATGTCAGCAAACACCTGATAGCCCAGCTCTTTGGTGCCAAGGTCAGGAATGGAGTTACCGTCGACTTGATCAATTTGCTAATCAAGTTGCGAATCAACTCCACAGTCTCCATTCGATTGTGATTGGGGATTGCGTGGGGGTTTGTCTGGAACGCCGACCCGAATTTCTCGCTGTTCTCATCGGAATCATGAAGGCGGGGGCCGCTTATGTTCCACTGGAACCAGATCTTCCGTTAAGTCGCCGAGAGTTTATTGCAAAGGATGCTCATGTGCGAATCATCATCGATCAAGATTGGTTGGACCAATTGATGAACTCGGATGTTTCTGAGATTAGTCCTCAGATAACTTTAGATTCTCAAGATGCCGCCTATCTCATTTATACCTCTGGTTCTACTGGTGAGCCTAAGGGGGTTCGGGTTCAGCATCATGCTCTTTGCGACTTCAGTCTCGTGATGCGCGAGACTTATCAACTGAGCTCTCAACATACTTGGTTAGCGATCACCACGATTGCTTTTGATGCCTGCATTATGGAGCTTTTTCCAATCTTGCTCGCGGGAGGGAAGGTGGCGCTGGCTCCTCCTCGGCTAGGAGCAGATGGAGAGTTGCTTTCTCAGTTGTTAGAGGAGACTCAAGCCACTCATTTGTGGGCGACTCCTACTACGCTTAGAATTTTAATAGGAACTGGTTGGAAGGGGGATGCTCATCTTACTATTTTTACTGGAGGGGAGGCGGTGGACCGTGACATTGCGGAAGTTGTCTTGCCGCTCTGTAAAGCTCTCATCAATGGTTATGGGCCTACGGAGACAACTGTATTTGCTACGAATCATTTGATTGCTACTGGTCAGGGGCCCGTTCCTCTTGGGAGGCCCATGGCTCACATGACGATGTATCTTCTCGATGAGGAAGGTCATCCCTTGCCGGCTATGGCGCGTGGACATTTTTGGATTGGTGGGCAAGGAGTGACTCAAGGCTATCTTAATCGTCCTGAGCTGACTGCTGAACGGTTTGTCGAAGATCCTTTTTCTACTGAGAAAGGTGCGGTGATGTATCAATCTGGTGATGTGGGTTATCGTGACCACGAGGGAACGTTATACTATTTAGGTCGTAGTGATCATCAGGTGAAGCTGCGTGGTTATCGCATTGAGTTGGGTGAAATTGAGGCGCGACTTGTTGAGCATCCCGAGGTGCAAGATGCGGCGGTTTTAGTTCGTGAAGATCAACCTGGAGAGCAACGGCTTGTGGCTTACCTTGTTGCGAAAACTTCACCTAGTTCTGAAGTTCTACAAGATTATCTTGTCGCTAATCTTCCTGAATACATGATTCCGGCTTGGTTTGTGACCCTGGAATCGTTTCCGATGACTGCGGGGCGCAAGTTGGACCGTAAGGCTCTTCCTGTTCCTTCGGAGGAGCCATTTCATCTCGAAGCTGATTCTAAGGGTGGTGATCTTGCTTTCGAAATTGCCGCTCTCTGGGCTCGTTTGTTAGGTCGACCTCGGATTGCGCTGGATGATCATGTTTTTCAAAAAGGAGCAAATTCTTTGAATGCTGTGCGCTTTCAAGCTCTTCTTGCAGAAGAGTTGGGGCATCAGCTTCCGGTGGCTCAGTTATTCCAGCATCCTACTGCTGCGGCCTTGGCTGAGCATCTTTTAGGAATTGAAAAACAGGTTGAGGTAAAATCGAACCAAAATTCTCAGGGCCCGATTGCGATTGTGGGAATGGCTTGTCGGTTTCCTGGTGCTCCTGATCTCGATGCTTATTGGGAGGTCATTGCTTCTGGTCGCGAAACGATTCAGAGTTTCACGACTGAAGAGTTGATTGCAGGGGGAGTTTCGCCAGCGGAAGTTCAGCATGAGGATTATGTTTTGCGGGGGACCGTACTTGATAAGGCTTTCGACTTCGACCCCTCCTTCTTTGGTGTTTCTCGTCAAGATGCCTCTATTGTGAGTCCTCAGTTTCGGCTCTTTATGAAGACTTCATGGGAGGCGTTAGAGAATGCGGGTTACCCTCAGGAGCCGGCAGAGACTCCCATCGGGGTTTTTGCGGGTGCTGGCGATCCAGGGCATCTTTACCCTACTAGGGATCAGCCTGAGTCGGAGCGTTTGAAGGTTTTGGTTGGTAATTCGGCAGATTTCCTAGCCACGCGAACTTCATTTTCTCTTGGGTTAACGGGTCCTGCGGTGTCGGTTCAGACGGCTTGCTCGACGTCACTTGTTGCGATTGCAGAAGCTTGTCATGCTTTGCGAGCAGGGCGATGTGTGATGGCTTTGGCGGGAGGCGTTTCTTTTTCGTGGCCGCATGCGCAAGGGTATTTGGCCGGGGAGGGGCTTATTTTTTCACCCACCGGTTCCTGTCGTCCTTTTGATCATCGTGCGGATGGGACTGTTTTTAGTCAAGGTGCTGGAGTGGTGCTTCTGAAGCCGCTTGAAAAGGCTCTTGAGGATAAGGATCACATTCATGCGGTGATTCGAGGAGTTGCTACGAACAATGATGGAAATCGAAAAGCGAGTTACGCTTCTCCTAGTATTGAAGGCCAATCTGAAGTTATTCGTCAGGCTTTGGAAGATGCGGGGCTATCAGCTCGGGAGGTGGGCTATGTGGAAGCCCATGGCACGGGGACTAAGATTGGGGATCCTATTGAAGTGGCAGGCCTTACTAGTGCCTATCGCCAAGATACGCCTGATCGAGGATATTGTGCACTTGGTTCGGTGAAAGGAAATATTGGTCATGCCGATGCTGCTGCTGGAGTTGCGGGTTTGATTAAGTCCGTTTTAGTTTTGAAAAATCGGGTTCTTCCTCCTTCATTACATTTTAAGAAGGAAAATCCTGAGATTTCTTTTAAGGAGACTCCTTTTCAGGTTCAAACAAGAAGCGAAGAGTGGAAAAAAGCCGAAGGGCAAGGCCCTCGAGTAGCGGCGGTGAGTGCTCTTGGGATGGGGGGAACGAATGCGCATGCGATTCTAGAAGAAGCTCCTTCTGTTCAAGAGGTAGAGAGAGGGGGAGGGGCGCCGAGGAATTGGCATCTGTTCACGGTCTCTGCTCGTTCTGAAGAGGCCCTCGAGCAGACGATTGCTCGTTTTCCGTTTCACCAGATCGAAGACCGTGGTGCCGCTGAGTATACTTTGCTACATGGACGCCGCCGATTTTCTCATCGAGCTTTCACGATTGCGTCAAAGGAAGGAGTTGTTCCTAAATTTGAGATTTCGGAAGCTTGTTCCGAAACTCGTGAGCCTATTTTTCTTTTTACAGGGCAGGGGGCTCAGTATTTGCGCATGGGGGAATCTCTTTTGAAGGGAGAGCCGGTCTTTTGTGATGCTTTGGCTACTTGTCATAGTTATCTTCCCAATGGTTTGGCTTGGCTTTACCCGGATGAAAAAGAGGAGGTTTGTGATATTCATCAAACGAGTCTCACTCAACCGGCTTTATTTTCGGTGATGTGGGCTCAGGCTCAACTTTGGAAGAGTTGGGGGGTGAGGCCTGTGGCAATGAGCGGTCATAGTATTGGAGAGTATGTTGCTGCTACGTTAGCTGGGGTTTTTTCTTTGGAAGATGCGCTTCGGATTGTTTCGCGCCGGGGAGAACTGATGCAGTCTGCTCGGACTGGTTCCATGTTAGCGATCTTTGCGGAAGAAGATACGGTTCAAAAGTTTCTTTGTGAATTTCCTGAACTTGATTTTGCGGCCAACAATGCGCCTGATCTTTCAGTGGTTGCGGGTAGCGAGGAAGAGATTAGGAAAGCGATTCAGTTTCTGGATTCAGAAAAAATACGTTCTAAGAAAGTTCGCACCTCGCACGCTTTTCATTCGCGTTCGATGGAACCCATTTTGGAGGATTTTACCGAGCTTATTGAGTCTGTAACGCTTAATGCTCCACGTGTTCCTTACACTTCGAATGTCACTGGTGATTGGATCACAGCGCAAGAAGCGACTTCTCCAAAGTATTACGCACAACAATTGCGAGGGACGGTAAAATACGCTCAAAACGTGCGCACTCTCATTAAAGATGCTCCTCCTCGACTTTTGTTAGAGATGGGACCTGGGGCGACTCTGAGTTCGCTGGCAGCACGTCAGTTGAGGGGGACGCCTCATGATGCTTTGGCTACCTTTGCTAGTCATAAGGAGGCTGATGCGACTGCTTTTGCTCGTCAGGCCTTGGGTCACGCTTGGACTAAAGGGCTTGCACTTTCCTTTCCTGCGGGATCCGATCGGCGCATTTCGTTACCGCCTACTTGCTTTGCCGAGGAGACTTTTGAGAAGCCTCAGGCTGAAAAAGAACGGGCCCAGGTCAGCCCTCTTTTCCACCTTCCGTCTTGGAAGCAGGAATTCTTAAATCTTCCGGAAGTTCCTAGCTCAGATCGGCCTTGGTTAATCTTTGCCCGTTCTTCTGTTGAGAGTTTCCTCGATTTGCGAGGGTTGAAAGCGCTGACGAGCAATATGATTATTGTGCGGGAAGGGAGCGTTTATCAACGTCGGCACGCTCGGAGTTATTTGATTCGAGCTCATGAGCCTGCCGATTACTTTGCGTTGATGGAGACCATTTTTTCGGAATACGGTGCTCCAGCAGGAATTCTTCATACATGGAGTCTTGGTCAAAAACGGCAATCTCCTGCCGATGAAGCGTCTTTCCGGAAGTATCTTACTCCTGCTGCGGCGTCTCTCACTTGGTTGGCGAAAGCTTTGGCACGACAGCCCTTCCAGAAGGCTATTCCACTTACAATTTTGACCTCTGGGATTCGTGGTGGGAAGGTTTGCCCCGCAAATCATACTCTGCCAGCAATTGCTTCCGTCATTCAAAAAGAGATTTCTCCAGTGATCACCAAGGTGCTGGAAGTTGGTATGAGGCGTCCTGCTGAATTGGCTTCTTTGATTTCTGTTCCTGAGCACTATCCGTTTCTTGCTTTTCAACATGGTCATTGGTGGTCGCGGACTTACACCGCTACTGCTCTTGGGGAAGGTGATTCGAGAGAGATGTTTCAAGAGCAGGAGACTGTGGCTGTGACGGGTGGTTTAGGCGGGTTGGCTCTGGCGACTTGTTTGGGATTGGCACAAGAGACTCCTGGTTTGCGGTTTTTACTTTTGGCTAGGAACACGGAAGTCTCTACAGACTATCAAAGAGAGGTTCTCAAGAGCATCCGTGAGCTGGGTTGTAAGGTGCAAATTATCGAGGCGGATCTTACGAAAGTTGAATCCTTTGATGCGGTAGTGGGGAAGATGAAAGAATATACTTCTGCTACACCCTTTACGGGTCTCATTCATACTGCAGGTATTTTGGAAGATAGCTCGATTGTTGCGAAGGAGCCGGCGAGTTTTTGGAGGGTTTTGACTACGAAGGTGATGGGGGCAGAGCTTTTGGGGAAAGCTCTCGTAGACAATGGCATGAAGCCTCGCATAGAGGTTTTCTTTTCTTCGGTTGCCTCAGATTTAGGGCTTTTTGGACAAGTCGATTATTCGGCTTCGAATGCATATCTGGATGGCTTGGCTCTACAACTCAGAGAGCGTGGAGTGCAGAGCTATGCTATTAATTGGCCTGCGTTCCATTCCGTGGGGATGGCGGCTCGAACGGCGGCAAAAGGGAGTTCCCAGAGTGTGAAGTTTGGCCTCTCTCTCACTGATGAGCTTGCTCACAATGCGCTTTCTCCTGAGGAGGCCCCGCAGGCTATTCTGGCAATATTAAGAGCTAAGAATTATCCTCGAGTTGCGGTTTCTCGCCTACCGTTTCGCGATAAGCAAGAGGCGGCGATTGCTGATGGTCGGGCGACTTGTCCTAGTCAAAATGAGGATGGAGCAGAACAGGCAGTCGATCTTTCACCCGAGGAAAAGATGCTTCAGATTTGGCAACATCATCTCGGGTTGCCGGACTTGAAAGCTGGTGATGACTACTTTGATGCCGGAGGAGACTCGCTGGCAGCGGTAGCGCTTACGGCAGCGATTGAAAAATCGTTTGGTTGTCCGGTTCCGATTTCTCATTTGATGGGGAGTCCCACTGTGGTTGGGCTTTGTGCTCGGTTAGGATTAACCTCTGATAGTTCATTACGGAGCACCTCTCAATTGCCACCTCATCTTCATTGTTTGCAAACGGGGGATGAAGGGAAACCTCCGATTATTCTTATTCATGGAGCTGATGGGGGCTTCTTTTCTTCAGGCCTTTTGCGAAAGAATTGGGAACGGGGCATCCTATCTATGCCTTCGAGGCGCCAATGCTTCATGATCTAGAGGCGACTGTTCCTAAGACGATGGAGGACTTGGCAAGGGGGTATTTGGCAGACTTAAACGAACACGTGAGCGGTCCGTTTATCTTAGGAGGGTATTCCTTGGGAGGGATTGTTGCTTATGAAATGGCACAACAGCTTTTGAAAGAAGGTTCGGCTCCAATCGACCTGATTCTTTTTGATACTCCAAACCCGGCGGTTCCTGTTCAGAAGCATACTCTGAGTCAGCGTTTGCGTGTTTTCTGGGGTGCGCAAAATGAGGTTGCTAATGACTTTCAGAAAGGGTGGCGTTTAGGTCACCGCATCGTGACTGGATTTGCCAGTCGATTGGTCCTTGAATTTGAGAAGCTAGTTTCTTCGGCGCCGAAGGTTTCGAGTGTTGGTCATTGGCGTCATACTCAATGCCGAGAGCAACATACTCCGTTAGAAGACTGCTATCGACCAGAACCTTACATGGGGCAAATTTCGATTTTAATTACCGATTTTCAGTATGATAAGTTCACCTATGCTGAGAATCTTGGTTGGAATGATCAGGGGCAACTTCTGAGGGCGGTTACGGTGCATGGTCCGCACTTGGAGCTCTTTAATCCTCCTTATTTAGAAACGGTTCTCGAGGCGACTCGTAGTTTTGTTCGTTCTCTTCCTGCACAAGAGGCGATCATCGAGGTTCTTTCTTCGTTTCAAGAATCATCGGATTCGGTAGAGGAAGAGGAGTTGTCTTCGCTTTCTCGTTAGGAGATTAGACCATTTTTCAAAAGTCTATTCGTCTATCGAGTTTTTT
>CAZUEC010000022.1:0-12790 GCA_964618865.1 uncultured Roseibacillus sp.
CGTTGATTTGTTGTGCGTGACGGATGAGGAGGGTGTCGCGCTCATGATCGTCATCTGCTTCGAGGGCGTCTAAGTAAGAGCCCATGGGAGCTTTGGTGTCGACTACGACTTGTTGTTGACCGGGTAGTTTGACGAGTAGATCTGGATGGAGCTGGTTGTTGGCTGTTTCGGTATTGTGGTTGAGGAATTCGCAGTGTTCTTGCATGCCAGCCATTTCGACACAGCGTTTGAGTTGCATTTCGCCCCATTGACCACGACCGGTCGGTTGGCGAAGGGCGCGAACGAGGCGATGGGTTTCTTTGTTGAGAGAGGATTGTGATTCTGCGAGATGGCGAACTTGTTCGAGCAGAGAGGTGTATGCGTTTTCGCGTGCTTGTTCGATCTCACCTACCCGAGATTGTACTTTTTCTAGGGACTGAGCGACAGGAGTGATTAGTTGCTCTACTGCGATGTGGCGTTTATCGAAGACGTTTTGAGCTTCGTCTTGTTGAGCTTGTAATGCTTGCTGAGCGATGGTGACGAATTGTTGCTGACTACTCCGAAGGGCATCATTGGAGAGGGTGCGGAAGGTGTTGGCGAAGCGAGCTTCCATGTCGGAGAGGAGTTGCTGCTGCTCGCCGTGTCGCTTTTCGTGGCCTGTTAAATTGGCTTCTAGCTCGCCTTGACGTTTTAAGAGAATGGCTTCGGTGTTGCGGAGTTCTTCCAAATCAGATTCTAGGTGGGCGGAGCCTGCTTCGAGGTCGGCAATCGACTTTCGGTCTGAGCGGCTTTGTTCTTCATGCCGAGTTCGAAGCGCGATCACTTTGGCTCGCATGAAAAGCCACATCATGAAGATTCCTGCGACAAAGCCGAAAGTGGCAAAGCCCACTTGGAAGTAAACTGCGTTTAGCTGTTCGGTAGTTAGCTGAGTTTTGGTGAGCAGAAGGGGGGCAACGGTGTAAGAGGACATATTATTGGCACTTGCGCTTGGGAAAAGGCATGCTTTGCTTAGCGGCGAAGCGTTGTGACATAAGGTTGGGACGCTTGCAAAACGAAACTGACACAGAAATTAAATCATGGCCTACGAATTACCCGAATTGGGATACGGATACGATGCCCTCGAGCCGCATATTGATGCTCGCACGATGGAAATTCACCATAGTAAGCATCACGCAGCCTACATTTCCAAAGTCAATGCTGCTATTGCTGGAAATGCTGCATTGGAAGCAAAAAGTATTGAAGAATTGATCTCAAACCTTGGTGAAGTTCCTGAGGATATTCGGGGTGCGGTCCGAAATCATGGAGGAGGTCATGCCAATCATAGTCTTTTTTGGAAAGTGATTGCTCCTGGAGGGGCGACCGCACCTAGTGGAGAGCTGGCAGCGGCCATTGAGGAATCTTTTAGTTCTTTAGAGGCGATGAAGGAGGAGTTTGCGAATGCGGCTGCTACTCGTTTTGGATCTGGCTGGGCTTGGTTGGGAATGAAGTGCGACGGAAAGCTTTGTGTGAACTCGAGTGCTAATCAAGATAGTCCTCTGATGGGGGAGATTGCGGGCACTTGTGGTTGCACTCCGCTTCTTGGTTTGGATGTTTGGGAGCACGCTTACTATTTGAATTATCAAAATCGCCGTCCTGATTACATTTCAGCTTTCTGGAATGTGGTGAACTGGGATGTGGTTGCTGCTCATTATGCTGCGGGAAAAGGGAAGTAGTTGTTTTCGTAAGATATTGCGGTAGCGAAAAAACGCAGCAGTTGTAAGAGACCGTTTGACTGATTTGCCTTGATGGTGAGTTGGGCAGCGGTTTTCTTTTTGGTAATTGGGCGACGGTGTTTTTGGCCTTGGTTTTGATCTATTATTGGCAGTTGTCTAAAAAGATGTTTGTTGGTTTGAGTGGGTTGGTCTCTTTTGAGCTTGAGAAAATGCGTTTAGAGATCTTCTTGCGTGCGCTCGGGAGCACGGAAGTCGGTGTTCCAGAAGAGGTGCATTTCTTCCACGCTTGGAATGGTTTGGGGACGCACGACACGGAAGCCAATTTTTTGTCCGTGTGTGTGGTACCACACTGAGCGCGGGATTTGAGGGTCATCTTTTTTGAGGGTGTTGCTTGAGGTGGCTCGTGAGCTTGAAGTTTGGTCTTCGGGGAAGTCTTCAAAGGAGCCTCCGCGAAACACTCGAGGGTAGCGTTTGGTGGGAAAAATCCATGGATTGGAAATGGAACTGGGGAAAAAATCGGCTTCTAGAGAGGCAAATCCGTCAATGGTCCATTCGTTAACATTCCCGTGCATATCGTAGAGTCCCCAAGGATTGGGTTTTTTTTGAGCAACGTGATTGTAGGTGAGCTGATTTTTGGTTTTGGAGTTGTTGCGAGACCAGCTGTAGTGATCAATTTGGGAAGCATCATCACCGAAGCTATAGGAGCTTTCGGTGCCTGCTCGGCAGGCGTATTCCCATTCTGCTTCTGTAGGGAGGCGGTAGAAGTGTCCGGTTTGAGCAGAGAGCCATTGGCAAAATTTGGAGGCGGCATGGTTGGTCATATCCATGGCTGGATAGTTGGTGTCTTTCGCAAAGCGGCCGCGATCAAACATGTCGTGGTATTGGTAAGTGGGCTGGGAGACGGCGTCGACGAGAGCTACTTTTTCGAGATCGGGTTGGTTCGAGCTGTAGCGATCGTTGTCGGTGTCGAGAGTTCCATCTTTGTTTCGCGGAGTTTTGAATTCGGCGTCATTGAGGTAAAAGGGGTTATAGTGGAGCCAAGTGATTTCTGTTTCCGACATCCAGAAGGGGGAAATAGCGACGGTGTGTTGTTTGCCATCAGGGGGCCCCATTTTGAATGTGCCAGTTGGTATGGGGACGAATTTAAGGGGAGCGTTATCGGCTTTGGGGACAGGTACTTGGTAGGCTTCTAAGGCTTCTTTTTTTGCGGTTTTGGTGATGAGGGCATGAATTTTTTGAGTGACTGCAAGTTGCTCGGGTGCGGGGAGGTGAGTGGGTGGTTTGGGGAGAATGGTGACGGTGGCTTTCTTCAAGTCTAGGGGGATGATCTCTGGGGACGCTTTTTCTTGGGCTGTAGGCTGGTCCGTAGTCTGGCCCGTGCAGGGTAGGTGTGGGATGAGAAGAAGGCTGAAAATGAGGGAGCGAGGAGGTTTCATCAAAGAAGAATGAGATGTTTTAAGCGTCAAAATTCAAAAGAGTTCTGCATGGGGTGCTAGGCTTAGGTTTTCAATTTGGTGGTGAGACCTAATTTGAGCATTAAACCTAATTCGTAGGATAGAATCAATTCGGACGATAGAATCGATTCGGTTATTGAGGAGAGAAAAAAGACTGTTTTCCGCGCGTTGCGCTGAAATCAGTCTTTTTGATAGGTTCTTAAAGTTGTTAGGCTAATTTGAATTTACCGGGAATGGGTAGGGGGGCCGCTTGGAAGTCGTCCTCGAATTTGAGTCCGTCGGGTGCGAGGTCGAGATCGGATTCGAAGAGTTGATTCCAAGTGACTCGTTGTCCAGTTTGAGCGGCGTAGGCTCCGAGTAGAGCGTGGGCGGTGGAGTTGATCATGTGTTCGCCGCCGTCGATTCTTTTGCCTGCTCGGAGGGCGGCGAAGAGTTCGTTGTGCTCAACTTGATACATGTTTTGTTCTTCGCCGGGCTTGGGTTTAGATTTCCAAATGAGCTTTCCTTTGTGGTCCCGAGCATAGCAGTCGCCGGGAGCAAAGACGGTGGCTTCGTCACAAGTTACGCGGTCGATGACCTCATTGTGTACTCCTTGAATTTGGCGTTGGGCGACGTGGCAGAAGACACTGTCGGGGTATTCGTAGGTGACATTATGGTGATCATAGACATTGCCGGGATCGTTGCGACCGATCTTGCCGCCGGTGCCGACTGCGGCTACGGGGATGACATCGTTCATCGCCCAAGCGACTTTGTCAGTGGTGTGAATCGCTTGCTCAAGGAGTGCGCCACCGGAGAGCCAATCAAAGTTAACCCAGTTGGCGACCTGCCATTCGACCATTCCCATTCCTGCTGGCTTTTTGGCATTGTCGGCGAGAGGGCGGACGGGACTTGCTAGGTAGGTGCCATAGACTGAGTTGACGCGGCCATATTCTCCGGAGGTGATTTTGTGGTAGGCTTCTTTGACGGAGGGGTGAAAGCGCCAGCAAAAGCCGTTTTGAATCGAGATATTTTTTTCTTTCGCCTTTTTGACGGAGGCGAGGACTGAACGCAAACCGGCGGGGTCGACGGCCATGGGTTTCTCGACGAACATGTGAATACCTGCGTCTACGGCAGCTTGGATGTGGAGAGGGCGAAAACCAGGAGCGGAAGTGAGAATGATGACGTCGATGCCGGAGGCGATGATGTCTTGGTAGCAATCAATGCCGACGAATTGGCGTTCGGCTGGTACTGCGGCTCGCTCTCCATAAGAGGACAAGTTGGTGAGACAGCGATCGACTTGGACTTTGAAGGCGTCTCCGGCAGCCCATAGTTTGACATTGGGATCGGCTTTGAGCGCTTGATTGACGGCTCCGGTGCCGCGCCCTCCGCAACCTACGATGCCCACTTTGATGGTGTCGTTATTACCGGCTTGGGCTTTGGCAATATGGGGGAAGCCGAGGGCGGCGAGAGTTCCGGCGGCGGTGGAAGTTTTCAACATTTGGCGGCGTGTGGTCGGGATATTCATTGGTGGCAGTTACTTTCGTCTAATACTTGGTGAAAACTACAATTTTGTCGAAAATTCTTTTCATTTTGGAAGTATCTAAAAAAATCGTAATCTGGAAGAAA
This sequence comes from uncultured Roseibacillus sp., assembly GCA_964618865.1. GTDB lineage: Bacteria > Verrucomicrobiota > Verrucomicrobiia > Verrucomicrobiales > Akkermansiaceae > Roseibacillus. The sequence continues at coordinate 4,751 of CAZUEC010000022.1, forward strand.
GATGAATCCTGCGGTAAATTTATGGATAGACTAGGATGAAGGTGTGTTTTTTTGATGACGATTGTCCGCTCTGCTGCGGAACAGTCCATTGGATTCATCGTCGGGATCGGCTAGGAGAAATTTGGTTTGCTGCTCTTGGGAGTGATTTTGCTGCTCAACACCGTGAGGCATTGAATTTGCCTGAGGCGGGTGTGAATGCGGAATCCTTTGCGTTTTGGGTTCAAGAGCGAGAGGGCGAGCGAGAGGGCGAACAAGAGGGGGGGCTGATGGTTTTTAAGAGTGAGGCAGTGATGGCTTTGTTGAGAGAGCTGGGAGGGGGGTGGGCAGGATTGGCGGTTTTGTTGGCAATCATCCCTTTAGTTGTGCGGGACGCGGGTTATGATTTGGTAGCCCGTAATCGGCGGAAGTGCTTTGGGACGCGGGAAGGTTGTGTTCTTTCTCCGCCGAGTTTGAGAGAAAAATTTTTGCGATAAGGGGGGGGCTTGAGGGGGGTGTTTCTGACTTGGAGTTGTTGAAGTCGTTTTTTTTTGAAGCTTCTATTTGAGCAATTGTCAAAAAGGGGGAAGCTGGCGATGTGAAGATTGAAATTCTCAACACTGGAACTGAGCTCTTATTGGGTTCAACATTGAATACTCATGGTCATTGGATGGGGCAGGAATTGTTGAAGATGGGACTGAGGGTTCAGCGTCAGACAACGGTTCCAGATGGAGAGGCGATACATGAGGCGATGCGAGAGGCGATTGTTCGTTGTGATGCTTTGATTGTGACGGGGGGCTTGGGACCGACTAGCGATGACATCACGCGGGAGGCTACGGCAGAAGTGTTGGGAGTGGAGATGATAGAAGATGAGCAGGCGGTTCGGACGATGAGCGAATTTTTTCAATCGCGAGGATATGGTGAGATGCCGGAGGGTAATCGGAAACAGGCGATGGTGCATGTGGGAGCGGATGTATTGCCAAATCCAAATGGGACGGCCCCAGGGGTTTATGTTCCTCCAAGGTTGGGAAATGTTTCGACTTGTGCCATTTTTTTACTTCCTGGTCCGCCTCGTGAATTGCATCCGATGTTTGATGCAGAAGTGAGGCCACGATTAAGGGCGTTGGCGGGAATTGAGAATGCGGGAGAGGCTGTGGAATTGAAATTTGTGGGAATTGGAGAGAGTTCTTTCGCGGAAGGTATTGACGAGGAGTTGCAGGCGATTGCGGGTTTAGAATTTGGGTATTGTGCTCGTTTGGGGGAGTTGGATTTGCGTTTGATTGGAGGTTCTGCTGCTGTGGAAGGGGCGCGAGAAGTGGCTTTGAATTCTTTTTCGAAGCAGTTGATCAGCGATGATGGGTCGGACTTGGAAACGGTTTTGATCCGGGAGTTGGTTGCTCGGGAGCTCAAGGTGGCCACGGCGGAAAGTTGCACTGGAGGTTTGATTGCAAATCGGCTGACTGATGTTCCAGGGGCCAGTGCGGTATTCACTCATGGTTTTGTGACATATTCTAACGAGGCGAAGGAGAAAATTCTGGGAGTGAGTTCAGAGTCGCTTTTGAAGTATGGAGCGGTGAGTGAAGAAGTTTGTGAGGAAATGGCTGTCGGAGCTTTAGCTGCTAGTGGAGCTGATCTGGCGGTTGCGGTGACGGGGATTGCGGGCCCTGGTGGAGGCAGTGAGGAGAAGCCTCTAGGTACGGTTTTTATTGGTTTAGCTCAGAAAGGAAGGCTTCCGGTGGTGAAGAAGCAATGTCATCCTCGTGGCCGGAAGTCTTTCAAACGGCAGGTGAGTCAGGTCGCGCTGGATTTGATTCGACGTCGGGTTCAGCATGGTGAGTAAGAGTTTTTAAGATTATGTCGTTTGAAATTAATCCACGTCTTTTAAAAAGTTCTGTGCCAGTTGCTGTGATCAACGGTTGTCATGTTCTCCTGAAAAATAATTGTTATTTTCCGTGGGTTTTGGTGGTTCCGGAAGTGGAAGAAGGAGTCGAAGATTTGCATCAGCTATCGAGTGAAAGGTATGAGGAGGTGATGGCTTTGGTGCGTAAAGTGTCTGTTTTTGTGGAGGTTTTCTTTGAGCCGGAGAAGTTGAATGTGGCTTGTATCGGGAATCAGGTTCGCCAAATGCACATTCATGTGGTGGGGCGTTGGAGTGATGATCCCGCTTGGCCGGGGGTGGTGTGGGGAAGTGAGGCGAAGGAGCTTTATTCGCCTGAGCGACTTAACGAAATTCGATCTGCACTTGCGGAGAGGCTGTAGAGTCCTTTGATCCATTTTTCATCTATGGAGTTGTTTGCTCCAAGGAGGGCGCCGACGATGACTCCTCGGTGACAATTGTCTCCACCGACTTGGGCGTTGGCAATGATGCCGGCTTCGAAGTCATCATGATATTTCCAGGCGAGAAAAAGGGCGGCGGGGAAGGCTTGGTCAATGTAACAGGCTGAGCCGAGAACGCGGCCAATGATTACTTCATTGGGCCGGAGAGCCCATTTTTGCGCTTTGGCGGTGGAAAACCAATCGCCTGCTGCTTTGGCGAGAGATTCGCGGAGAGGAACCCCATTGTCGAGAGCATGAAGAATACGAGCAAAGCAGTCAGCAGCACGTAGGACATTAGAATGGCGATGAGTGAGGGCGACATGGGTTTTGACGATTGTTCGCCAATCGGACTCTTCAGGAAGAGCGGCGAGGAGAGCGGGGATATGGGCTAGGCCGCCGATGTGTTCATCTTTGATTCCACATTTGTGTTTGTTTTTTCCTTGAGTGTAACGAGTGAAAAATCCGCGGTGATATTCTTCGAGGTAGGTGTCATTGTGATTGCCTGGGGTGAGCATGAACTGGGTGTAGAAGTCGATCCAGAGTCCAGCATCGTAGTGGCCTGTCGTTTTGACGAGTTTGTTTAGAAGAATAGCCAGTTGGAGGTTGAGGGTGTTTTCACCCGCATTGAGAAACTGATGGTAATGAATTTCTGCTTGGCCCCAATACTGGGCTTGATTGTGAAGGATTTCACCTTGCTCGTTGAGGGCTTGATAATTAGAGCGGTGAAGGATGCTGTTTGGGTGAGGATTACGAGGTTTCTGGTAGTGGTCTAGTCGGCCGTAATCACGGTAGAGAGCTTCGCGGTCATAATACCAATGACCGGGCATGGCTAGGGCGTCCGCGACAAGGGAGCCTAAATAAGCCTGCTGAAAAAGTTGATTCACTAATTGAGTATAAACCAATTTTTAGAAGAAGCGAGGTTCGAGGACGCAAAGATTTTAATCTGAGGGAGGAGGTTTAGGATTTTTTTTCTTTACGAATCCATGGGTCATTTGTCCCCAGAATGTTTTGGGGAATTCTTTCATGTTCTGAAAACCGAGAGGGATGTCGCGGCCTTGATGGGGGATGTAGGCGGTGCCGAAGAGGTAATCCCAAATGCTTAAGGTTAGGCCATAATTCATTCCGTAACGGTGATTTTCAGGTAGATCGCGGGCGTGGTGCCAGATGTGCATTTGGGGGTTGTTGAAGAGGTATTTGAGAGGGCCTAGGGGGACTCGGAGATTGGAGTGATTGAAGTGGCCAACAATAATGGTGAAGACATGAACGACGAGGAAGTCATTGATCCCAAAACCAATGAGGGCAAGGGGGAGGTATTCGAGTAATCGGTAAACAATGTTTTCCATCCAGTGATAGCGCAAGTGGGCGGCGAAGCCCATTTGTTCGACTGAGTGATGAACTTTATGAAATTCCCATAACCAAGGTACGCGATGAAGGAGTCGGTGGACGTTCCAATGAATAAAATCTCGTGCTAGAAAGAGGGTGAGGAGTTGAGCCCAGACGGCCCAGGCGGAGATTTCCAAGGCAACGAGGTTGGTGATTCCTAAATTATTTAAGAAGTGGTGAAACCAATTTACTACTAATTCCGAGGCGGCTTTGTAGATGATGAGGGAGAAGAGAAAGAAGTTGAAAAGCATGTAAAAGGCGTCGAGCCAGAAGTCTTTTCGAAATCGAGGTTGGTCTTTGCGCCATGGACGAGTCACTTCTAGGATGAAGAAGAAGAGTGAGATTCCCAAAAGCCAGTAGAGGTAATTGTGCCAGCTGGGGGTGGTGATCTCTTGCCAAAGATATTGAGCGTAACCGGTGTAGGCGTTGCGAATGATCTCAAGAGATTCGGTAAACATCAGAATAGGGGGAATGATTTTAAGTATTAAGTTTCCACTTTTTCCCGAGAGTTCAATGGAAGAATGGTGGGGTGTGGAAGGGGTGCTTGGTTATTTGGGTTCTTTGAGAGGAGGGGTATCATAGATTCGAGCGGAATCGGCGTCCCAGTAAGGGGAGGAGCCCCAAAGAGGGACGGTGGCGAGAGATGATTCCCATTCGCCGAGAATCTGAAAGAGTTGGGCTAGTTTTTCTGGATTGCTGGGTGCGAGGTCATTTTGTTCACTAGGGTCTGTTGCAGGCAGAAAGAGTTGGGCAGGTCGGTGGGAGAGTTTGACCAGTTTGTAGTCGTTCTCAAGCACTGCGCTTTGTCCTTGAAGTCGCCAGAAGAGGGGGCGTTTTCTTCCTTCTTCTTTTTTGGTGGTGAGAAATTGAGGGAGTAAATTTTGTCCTTCGTAGGCGCCGTAATGTTGATTTGCTTGCTTGCGATTGCGTGGATCTTCGTAAGGAGGAGCTTTCTTGAGTGGCAAAGGATCTGTTTTTGCTGCCGCGAGGAAGGTGGGTAAGAGGTCGAGGGCGGAGATGGGTTTTTGGAAAATTATTCCTTTGGGCAGTTTGTTCGGCCAAGAGAAAATAAAAGGAACTCGGATGCCTCCTTCGCGAAGGGAACCTTTGTGTCCCGCGAGGGGGCCATTCCAGGAGCCGTTGTTTGTTGCTCCGCCGTTGTCGGATAAAAAAACAATCAAGGTGTTGTCGAGTTGTTCGGATTTATCGAGGTAGCTTACTAGGCGACCGACTCCTCGATCGAGGGCATGCATCATCGCGGCATAAGTGCGGCGTTTTGGGTTTTTGAGATGGTGATAGAGAGCTAAATCGGCCTCTGTTGCTTGTAGGGGAGTGTGAGGGGCGTTGTAGGATGCAAAGAGGAACCAGGGCTTGTTGTCTTGGCTTTGAATCCACTTAAGGGCTTCGTCGGTGAAGAGGTCGGTTATGTAGGAGGATGAGAATGTTTTGAGAGGCTGACCATTTTCTTCGAGATGATTTTTTTCGGCTGTGGGGAAGTAGTTGTGGTTGCCATTGAGCATTCCGTAAAAGTGATCGAAACCACGCACATTAGGGTGGAAGGGGGGGAGGTGACCTTGGTGCCATTTGCCAATTAAGGCGGTTCTATATTCTGTGGCTTTTAGATGATCTGCCAAAGTGTGCTCCGAAGTTGGCAAGCCTTGTAACTCATGCCGAGTGGCGTATTGGTCTCCTCCTTTATTGAGGTTTCCTTCGTATCCAAAGCGGCGTGGATCGCGACCAGTGAGAATACCGGCCCGCGAGGGGGAACAGACTGAAGAGGGAACATAGCCCTGTGTACAGAGAATTCCATTTTGAGCAAGAGCATCGAGGTGAGGAGTCTTGATGGTTGTGGAGCCGGTGCATCCTAAATCTCCATAACCCATATCATCAGCAAGGATGAGGAGGATGTTGGGTTGTTTCTGTGCGAGGAGGCAAAGACAGGAAAGGAGGAGAGTGAGGCAGACGTTCACGACGAGGATTCTGAGAGAACTTGTTTTCTGGTCACGAAAAAAAGGAGCTTCTTCGGAATGAGAAGGCTGCTTTTGAGAGTATGAAGAGTTCCTAGCTAGCGATGGCGAGGGTAAAGGAGGATCATCAAGGTCCAAGCTCTGAGGAGAAGGGTGGTGAAGGGTGTCGGTTCAAATGGGAGGGAAGTCACGATTGGGTGGCCATTTTTCCTAATATTCTCGAATTCTATTTCTTTTTATAAAAAGCCTTGTTATGCGCCTCGCCCCTGCAGCGACTTGAGCGTCCTTTTTATAGGAAAAGGCAATGGTATGAATTGGAGTCATCGTGGGGTTTGTATCCATGAGTGATTTATCGTTTCAAGAGTTGGGTCTGCCGAAGAATCTTCTGCAGGCGGTGTTGGAGCTAGGATTTGAGAATCCATCTGCAATCCAGGCCGCTGCCATTCCACCTGCGATGGCGGGTGAGGATTTGGTGGGGTTATCGCAAACTGGGTCTGGTAAGACGGCTGCTTTCGGGTTGCCGGTATTGGCCGGATTGGATTTAGACGATGCTTCGCCGCAGTGCTTGATTGTTTGTCCTACTCGGGAGTTGGCGAATCAGGTTTGTGAGGAGATTCACACTTTGGCTAAACATTTGAAGGGTTTTCGAGCGATCCCTGTCTATGGAGGTGCTCCTATTGATCGGCAGTTTCGACAATTGAAGAAGGGGGTGCATATTGTGGTGGGGACTCCAGGCCGACTGCAGGATCATTTGCGTCGAGGGACTTTTAATCCCAAGAATATTCGGACGGTGGTATTAGATGAGGCGGATCGGATGCTGGATATGGGCTTTCGGGAGGAGATGGAGGAATTGCTGGCAGATATGCCTGAAGATCGTCAGGCGCTTTTCTTTTCGGCTACGATGAATAAGGGGGTTCGGGGATTGATTCGGAAGTTTGGCAATAATCCTCGCACGATAGAAATTGAACGCAAGACTCTGACGGTAGAGGCTATTGAGCAGGTGTCGTACGAAGTTCGTAACCGCTCACGAGTGGAGGTTCTTTCTCGGATTCTTGATATGGATGAGCCACGGTTGGCGATTGTTTTTTGCAATACGCGACGGGTGGTTGATGAGGTTTGTGCGACCTTAAATGCGCGGGGCTATTCGGCGGATAAGTTGCATGGTGATATTTCTCAAGATCAACGAGAACGGACTTTGGCTCGGTTTCGAAAAAACACGGTCGAGGTTTTAGTTGCGACTGATGTGGCTGCACGTGGCATTGATATCGACGAAATTGATCTCGTTGCGAATTATGATTTGCCACAAGATCCAGAAGATTATGTTCACCGTATTGGTCGTACGGGAAGGGCTGGTCGTAAAGGACGAGCGGTGACGTTTGTCTATGGACGGGATATTTACCGTCTACAAAATGTGGAGCGCTACATTAAGCAGAACATTCCCCGAGCACGTATTCCTTCTTTAGAGGAAGTGGGTGGGAAGTTAGTGGATCAGCTCTTTGAGAGCGTGAAGGAAAAGTTGGAAACAAAGGAATGGAAGGATTATTCAGAGCAGATTGATCGCCTGCTGGATCAAGGTCATACTGGGACTGATATTGCATCAGTCTTATTCAATATGCTTTCTAGTAGTTCGGGTCGAGAGGGGCAGGAGATTGATGAAGATCGTCCAGGTCGCCGGAGTCGGGAATCTCGGGAGGAGAGAGAAGGGAGAGGTGAGCGTCGAGAACGAGGTGAACGGCCATCAAGAGGGAGTCGTAATGAAGAAGGAGAGGAAGGAATGACTCGTCTCTTTCTGAATATGGGGAAGGCTGTTCACTTGCAGCCCAAAGATATTGCGGGCTTGCTTTATAATGAGGCCAATTTACCGCGAGGTTCGGTTGGTCGTATTCACATGTTTCCCAAGCACAGTTTGATCGAGGTGCGTTCGGATGTGGTGGATGATGCGATAGCTGTGTCTAAGGATGCGAAATTACGCGGGAAAGCTTTCCGGCTTGATCATGATAAAAACCCAGGCGCTCCCGGCGGAGTGAATGGGGGGAAGGGTGGGAAAAAGCCTTTCCGTAAGAAAAAGCACTAAGCAAGAAGGGTTGGGGAATTGCTTGCTGGAATCTTGGTGGTGATTTAGTTTTCCTCCATGAGAACGATTTTGAATTTCACTCTCGCGATTTTACTTCTCGTCGCTTTTATCGGTTCCGGTGCGTTTTTTGTGTCGGTATCAAGTGGTCTGAAGCTTAAGCGAGTGGAGTCTCAGGAAGAGGCTGTCGGTGATGATTCGCAATAGAGGGGCGAGGAGAGGAGAGGAGAGGCGGAGTGAGTTTCATTGAGACTCTTTTCCAAATGACTTTGCCGAAATGTTGTTCTTTGATTTTCCCTGAGAAATGGCAACAGAGTTGCGTTTAGA
>CAZUEC010000023.1:0-12708 GCA_964618865.1 uncultured Roseibacillus sp.
GTTGTTGTTGTTGATGGTGACGAGAGGGGCGACGACGTAGTTGTCTTCTCCTGCCGAGGCGTTTCCAAAGGTGTTTCTTCCTACTAAAACGATTCCTGCACTACTATCGGAAGCGGTCCCGTCAGCATTTGCTTGGTATGTGCTATTCCCTGGATTGATGGCTGTCGTTCCGGTGGAAGTTTGGCCGAGGGGGTTGCTCACGAGCCAACCTTCTAGAGAAGCGCTGGGAGTCTTGCGGTAGATTTGGTTCGGATCATCGTTGTTGATAAAGACCCCTGTCCACTGGCGAGTGCCGGGTTGAATGCCTGTGAGGCCTTTGTTACTACCATCTAAAGAAGAGTTGTTCTGAGGGCCTGCTCCTCCACTGAGAGCCTCTCCGATATCATCTCCGGCGATATTAGCTATGGCGGTGATGCGTTGGTCAGGCCCTGCGAGACGTTGTAATTCTCCTAGGGCAATGGATAGAGCCATGCGCGCATTGGCTCGTGCTTCGGTAGCTGCTTCTTGATTATTAGAGGCTCGTAGAGTGACGCTAGATAAGGAAAGGAGGGCCACAGAAATGAGCGAAAGCAGTATCATGAGGGAGATGACTACGATCAAAGAGAATCCTTGATGACGACGCTTACATGGTATCTTCATGTAATGTCAATGTAATCATATTGGGTTGATTTGCAAGTTTTGTTTTTTGTAAAAAATAGAAAAAGAATGGGTTTAAAAAGAATAGGTTAGGAGAGTTGGGCCGCGATGGCATCGACGAGAAGGGCGCCTTCGGAAGTGAGAGTGAGGTGGGTTTTGCTGAGGTGAGCGAGGTTGTTTGTTAGTAAAAATTCGAAAACGGTATCTTGGGGGAGATATTGCAGTGGGAGACCGGTGTCGGTGCGAAGAAGGAGAGCAATACGTTCGAGGTTATATTGCTCTTCGGTGAGGTTTTCGCTTTCGTGCATCGCATGGCCGGTTTTACTAATTTGTTGAATATAGCTCCCGGTATCGGGGGTGTTTTTCCAACGGGTTGCGAAAGGAGTTTCTTTGAGGGTTGAGACTGCGGAAGGGCCTAGTCCGAGGTAGTCACGCCCTTCCCAGTATCCAAGATTGTGTTTGGAGTGGTGACCGAGTGTAGAGTAGTTAGAAGTTTCGTAATGGCGAAAGCCCGCGCTGGTGAGAGTATCATGAGCAAGGGTGAAGAGGCGGGCGTTGAGTTCGGGGTCGTCAACGAGTTCGCCGTTTTTAAATTGGTCATAGTAAGCGGTGTCTTCTTCGTAAGTGAGGTTGTAGCAGGAGATATGGTCAGGTTGCAGGGTGAGAGCTTGCGCGAGATTGTCAGCCCAAGATTGTTCAGTTTGATGGGGAATGGAGAACATGAGATCTAGGTTGCAAGAGGGAATGCCGGCTTTTCGAAGAAGAGAAAACGATTCAGAGGCGGCTTCAGGGCTATGATCACGCCCGAGAGCGGTAAGTTCCTTTGGTTGGAATGATTGAACGCCTAGGGAGACTCGGGTGACTCCGAGGCTTCGAAAAAGTTGAGCTTTAGTAAGGTGAAAGGTAGAAGGGTTGGCTTCGAGATCGACCTCTTCTAACAAGGAAAAGTCGAAGAGATCTTGTAGGCCCGTGAAGAGGTGGATCAGGTGTTTTTCGGAAAGGAGGGAAGGGGTTCCTCCGCCGAGATAAATGGTGCGGAGAGGGCGGCCTATGAATCGATGGGAATGAAAACGGGCTTCAGTGAGAAGAGCGTTGATGAACGCGGTGAAGTCTGTTTTTCCGGGGAGGTGCTTATAGAAGGAGCAGTAAGGGCAAATTTTATGACAGAAGGGGAGATGAAGATAGAGGCCAAGAGGTTCGGGCACGAGACGGGATGATTAAAAGAAGAGAGGAAGAAATTTTGGCGGAATATTAGCTATCCTTGTTTGTGTTCTTTTTTCACTTTTTGAAGGAGTGCCTTGGTAAGTTTAACGCCTTCGTCTTCAGAGTGTTTTTTGCCTTCGTATTCGATGCCGACATAGCCATGATAGTTAGCAGCAATTACTAGGCTCATGGCTTTGGCGAAGTCAGTTCGCACTTCGTTGCCGTCTTCATCGAATTCGTGTGATTTGGCGGAGACTCCTTTGGCGAAAGGCATGAGGTCGCGTAGGCCTAGGTAGCGATCGTATTCGTGAAAATTCCCGAAATCAGGTAATGAGCCGCAGTTGGGGAGGTTGACGGCAGTGAGGACTTCGGCGAGCCATTTTCCGTTTGAGGAATTTCCGCCATGGTTTTCGACGAGGATGTTGATGTCGTGTTCGGAAGCGAAGGTGGCGAGCTTATGGAGGCCTTCGGTGACTTGTTTAGCGGCTTCTTTGGGGGTGCCGTTGCCGTAGGCATTTACTCGGATGGAATGACAGCCGAGAGTTTTAGCGGCGGTGACCCAGCGTTTGTGGTTGTCGACGGTGGTGTTGCGGTCTTTTTCGGATTTGGCTCCAATATGGCCTTCGCCATCAATCATGATGAGAACGTTGTTCATTCCTAGGTCGGAGACTCGTTGATTGAGCTCAGCGAGGTAAGCGTTGTCCTCTGCTTTGTCTTTGAAAAATTGGTTCACGTATTCTAGGGCGTCGATATCGTAGTTTTTTTTGGCATATTGAGGCCAAGCGAGATTGTTGAATTTACCGGCTTGGAGCATGCGATGGTTAGACCATTGCGCGAGGGATATTTGAAAGAGGGGTTTTTGATTTTGTTCCTGTCCCAAAGTGGTTGGAATGAGGCTGGCAGCACAGGAGGAGGCGAGAAAATTGCGACGATTCATTACGAGTGAGAGAATAGGGGCAGTTGAGAATTGATTTCGAATGAAAAATTGGGAAAGCGAAGGGATTTCGTTGGAGTTTGGAGCTGAATTTGAAAGTTTTCTCGGCAATTTAGGAAAAAGATTCTAATGTATCATCTGAACCTGCGTATCAATCTAAATGTCAAAAAGAACCTACTTTGTAAAATTGGCCTGTAGTCTGGCTTTTGTAGTCGGACTTTCTCCGGTTCAATCCGCTGAAGATAAGCATGATATAGAGTTTTTAAAGAAGTCTGCGCTCATGATCGATCGCCATGTGGCGGCACTCTACAAATCGAAGAAATTAGATGTCCCAGCGGTTGTGGATGATTCTACTTTTTTGCGAAGGAGTTTTTTGGTGGCCGGGGGTCGGATTCCAAACTTGGAGGAGGCGCGTGCGTTCTTGGAGATTGAAGATAGCGACAAGCGTGAGTCGTTGGTGACCTATCTGATGAGTTCCGATGGTTATCGAAGCCACATGACTAATTATCTTTTGGATATTTTAAGGGTCCAAGAGACTTTTGACGGAAATCGGGCCAGTGCGGAGCAGTATTTGGAGTTTGTTCACACTTCGGTGGCTGAGAATAAGCCTTGGGATGTTTTTTGTCGTGAGCTCTTGGCCTCTAGGGGTTCAATTTGGAACGAAGGAAATGGTGCGGTTGGGTACTACGTGCGCGACAAGGGAATGGAGCTAGACAATCTCTCGAATACGATGCGTATTTTTACGGGCACTCGGATGGAGTGTGCGCAATGTCACGATGATCCTTTTGGAGAGTATGAGCGGATCGATTTCTATCACTTAGCTGCTTTTGTGACCGGTCAAGGCGAGGTCAATAAAGGGCCTTGGGACAAGGTATGGCGCGAGGTTCGTGATGCGAAAGAGGAGCGCACCGATTTTGGTGAATTAGTCGACTGGATTGGTGACAATGTTCATTATCCTTCGTTAGGCGGAGGTGGAGATGGGCGTATTGCATTGCCCGATGATTATCAATATCGGGATGGGGAGCCAAGAGAGATGATCGGTGGTAAGACTCCGTTTGGGAAGCGAGTGCGCACCTCGGATCGGAAAAATGATTATAACTCGCGAGAGACTTTCGCGGAATGGATTTCCAGTCCGAGTAACCTTCGTTTCAATGTGACGATTGTGAATCGCATGTGGCAGCGTGTGATGGGGCGTGGAATTTGGGAACCAGTTGATGAATATAAAGAGCCAAAAGATACAGTGTCGCCAGCCCTCGTTAACGATCTGGTTAACTTGATGCAAACTTTGGAGTATGACCTCAAGGCTTTTCAGAATGTGCTTCTCTTGACTCGTACTTTTCAGTTCGCGGCTAACCCACAAGCTTTTGATTCTGGAGTGCCTCAATCTTTCAATGGTCGTCAGCTCGAGCGGATGACCGCAGAGCAAGTTTGGGATTCGATGGTGACTTTGGTGACTGGTAACCCTGATGCTCAACCCAAGCGTAAGTTTGGAAATGAAATCATTTATGATAAGAAAACTGTGTTGGCTGGAGAAAAAACAATGGAGCAACTTTCTAAGGAGCTTCTCGCCATCAAGTCGGCTAAAGCCTATCGGGAATATGTTAACGAGTTGCTAGAAGGTATTAAATACGAGGGAGGAAAGAAGAAATCAAAAGTGGAGAGTGGACCGGCTAATGGGATGGCCCGAGCTTCTGAGCTGGAGTCTCCAGCGCCACATGGTCATTTCTTGCGCCAATTTGGGCAATCTGATCGTGTTTTGTTAGATTCTGCTACTAATGAAGCAAATATGGCTCAAGTCCTTTCTATGATGAATGGGCACGTGGAAAAAATGGTAGTCAGCAATACTGATTCTGCTCTCTATAAAGCGTTAGAAGCAGGGAGTACTGATCGTGATAAAGTGCGCTATCTCTACTATGCGGTATTAGGACGACCCCCTTCGAGTGGTGAGATGAGGTTGTTGATGAGGGATGTCATTGATGGTAGCCAAGAGAGTTATCGTAATTTGTCTTCCGCTCTTCTTGCGACTCATGAATTTTTGTTCGTGCAATAAGGAATTAACTGAAAAAGGAAAAATAATGAAAAATAATAATTTTAATAAGGTCGATGAAATGGGTCGACGTCAGTTTATGGTTAATGCTGCGCGTACTTATTTGGGGGTGAGCGTTGCTCCAATGTTAGGGGCTTCTTTGGCCACTCCAGCCTTCGGTCAGTCTGAAGGAAGTGGTCGTAAAAATGCGGAGCACGTGATTTTTCTGAACATGGCCGGAGGGATGAGTCACTTGGATACTTTTGACTTGAAGCCTGGACGTGATGTTCAGGGGCCAGTTGAAGGGATTTCCACCAGCGGTGATTTTCAGTTGTCGCAGTATCTGCCCAAGACGGCTGAAGTTGCGGACAAGATGTGCGTGATTAATTCGATGACCTCTACTCAGGGAGCTCATGAACAAGGTCAGTATATGTTGCACAGTAGTTATTCTCAGCGTGGAACGATTACTCACCCTTCGATTGGAGCTTGGGTGGTGCGGTTAAAAGGGCGACAGAATTCGACTCTTCCTGGTTTTGTTTCCGTCGGAGGAAATCCCAAAAACGCTTCATCAGGATTCATGGGAGCGGAATTTTCGGGTGTTCCTCTCGGAAGAGCGAGCGAAGGACTTAAGGATTCTAAGCGAGCTCATACTGTGAGTGCGGAAGATTTTGAACAGCGGCTGGCTATTGCTGATGCTCTCAACAAAGAATTCCACGAAAAGTATAACGTGCCGCAAGTGAAAGCTTACGAGAGTCTCTATGACGAGGCTGTGAAGTTGATGCAGAGTGCGGATTTGAAAGCTTTCGATATCGACCGAGAAAGTGGAGATACTCGTTCCAAGTATGGAAAAAATAATTTTGGACAAGGTTGTCTTCTCGCTCGTCGTTTAGTGGAAGCGGGGGTTCGTTTTGTGGAGGTTTCTCTCGGAGGTTGGGATACTCACTATGATAACTTTACTTCTGTTGAAGCCCGCGCGGCTGTGCTGGATCAAGGTTATGCTGCTTTGATGAAAGATCTCGAAGCAAAAGGTTTGTTAGAGAAAACGATTGTGGTGATTGCCACTGAGTTCGGACGTTCACCTAAGATTGTGTCTGAGCATAACAGTGGGCGGGATCACCACCCAGCTTGTTTCAGTACTGTCATTTCGGGAGGCGGAATCAAAGGCGGAGTTAAATATGGTAAATCTGATAAAGATGGAAACCGTCCAGATGAGAATCCTGTGACTCTCCAAGACTTGAATGCAACAATCGCTTACGGTCTTGGATTAGATCACTCCCAAGTGATTTACTCCCCAAGTGGGCGACCCTTCCGCATGGGAGGTGCCGATAAGGAACTGGGAACTCCGATTACTTCGATTTTCGGCTAACTGGTCGTTGGGAGAAAAGAGCATTCCTTCGGGAATGCGATCATGAGTTCTGATGTTTCCGGGAGAAACTTTGCTGAGGCCTTCTGCATTTTGCTGTTATTGGTGAAATGTCGGGAGGACTTATGTGCAAATTTTTGTTTCTTATTGAATCTCTTGTCTCTAATGATGGGGCAAGATGAATGAGCCGCTCAAACAAGCGCCCTTTCCAGTCAATATCATTGGAGGTATTCTTCGGACTCTGCCGATAGTTTCTGGGCCAGGTAATTTGGCGAATGGTAAATGTTTGCGTCGCTTTGCGACCGCGCGCGAGGCAGTGTGGATGAAGACTCGTTGGGATGATTCTATTCTCTGTTTTTTGGATGATTACATTGGTCGTTCGGTTGCTTATTTTGGAGATCTCGATCCGAAACTCAGTTGGATTTTATCTACCGTTTTGCGTCCGGGAGATGATTTTATCGATGTGGGAGCCAATGTGGGTTTACTCACGACTTTAGGAGCAAAGTTAGTTGGGAAAGAAGGACGAGTCCTCGCTATCGAGCCGCAGCCTCGTATCTTGGATTATCTCAGGGCGACTTTGGAAAAAAATGCTCTTACTCAGGTGATCGTTGCTCCTGTTGGGGTCAGTGATGTCGACGACACGTTGCAGATGCATATTCCCAAAAATAATTTGGGAGGAGCCTCTTTCTGTCATGAATTGAGTAATATTTCCGGGACCGTCGAAGTGGTGGTTCGTAAATTTTCAGAATTACTCTTCGAGCACGAATTTACCCATCCTCGTCTCGTTAAGATGGATGTAGAAGGCTGGGAGGCAGAGGTTATTCGGGGAGCGCTTCCGATTTGGAAGGAAACACCTCCTCCGGCCATCATATTTGAATTTCGAGAAGCACCTGATACCTTAGTGCGCGAGACAAGGGCTGGGAGGCTCCTTTCTGAATTAGGTTACCAGTTCTATCGTCTTCCTCGAAAGCTCTTTAAGCCCTGTTTGCTTTCCGTAGAATCAGAGGCAATGAGAGATGTGGCTGTTAGTCACGATGTCTTCGCAGTTCATTGTTCGACGAGTCCGATTGAGCTTGGGTTTCAATCCGAACAGGTCGTCAGCTAGTATTTTATCTGGAGAGCGCTTCAAGGACGGGTGTTTGGTGGGTTAGCGCAAACCTTTGGGGGGATTGAGTATTTCTGCTAATACGATGGCGTCGCGAGAGGCAGAAGGGCTGGCAAGGAGCTCACGAACTCGAGATTTTTCTGATGTCGCTCTCACTGATTTCTTTGTTCTGCTCGAAGAGTTTTCTTGGAAGGAGGCGAGGGCTTTTTGTTCTTCTTGAGAGAGAGATGGCCGTTGAACTTCTGGAAGAGAGCTTGCTCTGAAGGAGATCGCTTCTACTAGTGGTTCTTGGACTTGAGTTTTTGTAGGAAGGGGAGGGGGAGCGGTCGGAGGAGTGCGGTACTTATTTAGTTTTTCTGCGATGACTTCCGGTTTTGGAATGTGTCGATTTTGCCGTTCAAGAATTTCGCGTCGAGTTTCTTCGTATAGGTCTTCGAGGCTATCGTTTCGTTGTGTTGGATATCCACTGAATTCCTCATAGCGAGAATCGCTCTGAGGATGTCGAGGGTTTTGTTTTTTTGATTTGTTCACATTTTCCAACACCCATCTCATCGCTCCCATAATTAGGAAGACGATGACGACGACGATGTTGAAATTGAAATCTTCGCCCATGGTGAGAGGAAATTAAGATTGTTCGCCTGCAATCGAGCTTCGCATATCGGTGTCAGCATTGACGTTCTGATACTTTACGTAGTCCATAATGCCGAGGTTACCACTACGGAAAGCTTCGGCCATAGCGAGAGGGATGCCGGCTTCTGCTTCAACGACTTTTGCACGCATTTCTTGAGTGCGAGCGGACATCTCTTGCTCGCTTGCAACTGCTGCGGCGCGTCGCATTTCTGCTTTGGCTTGAGCGACTTGCTTATCTGCTTCTGCTTGTTCTGCTTGTAAACGGGCGCCGATGTTATCAGCAACGTCTACGTCGGCAACATCGATGGAGAGGATTTCGAAGGAGGTGCCGGAATCGACTCCTTTTTGAAGAACAAGTCGGGAGATGGAGTCAGGGTTTTCTAAAACTTCTTTATAGGAGCTGGCGGAACCAACGGAGGTCACGATGCCTTCGCCGACTCGGGCGATGACTGTTTCTTCAGTGGCTCCACCGACGAAGCGTTCGAGATTGGTTCGGACGGTGACTCGTGCTCGCACATTGACTGCGATACCATCTTTCGCTACTGCGGTGATTTTGTTCACTCCGGTGTTTGGATTCGGGCATTCGATGACTTTGGGATTAATCGATGTTCGCACCGCTTCGAGGACTGTTTTTCCGGTGTCTTTGGTGGCTAAATCGATGGCGCAAGCTCGATCAAAGGGAAGGTCAATTCCTGCTTTAGCGGCAGCTACGAGGGCGAGGACGACATTGGTGACATCACCACCGGCTAAGAAGTGAGCTTCGAGTTCGTCGGTGCTTAGTTTGATATTCGCTTTGGCGGCGGTAATGCGATTGTTAACGATGAGAGCGGGGGGGACTTTTCGTAAACGCATGAAGAGGAGGTTGAGGAACCCGACAGGAGCGCCCGATACCTTCGCCTGTAGCCAGAGATTGAAGAAGGTGATGACGAGAAGAAGGAATACAAGGCCGACGATGGCGGCTGCAATGAAGAGAATGGTCTCAAACATACCAACACCGAGTAAGAATATCGAATGGAGCATACCAAAAGCTAACGGAATTTGACTTTACTGCAATGAAATCCGTCACGGCATGATTAGGTTTTGCGACTAGCGGCAAAGTCGGTTTCACTTGTGCCGTGAAGACGATTGGAATGCTAGCGGGCAAGGGCCTTTATCCTTCTGCTTTTGTGGCAGGTGCGAGGCTTCAGAAAGAACCGGTACGGATTGTGACGGTGGCTTTCCATGGGGAAACGGACCCTGCTTTGGAAAAAGAAGTGGACGTTATGGAGTGGTTTCGGGTGGGTCAGTTGGGGAAGTCGGTGAAGTATTTTCTCCGAGAAGGAGTGTCTGAGATCGTGATGGTGGGTCAGGTCACTCCGAAGAATCTTTTTGAGTTTCGGCCCGACCTACGCATCACAGTCGCGATGGCCAAGCTTAAGGAGCGCAATGCGGAGACCTTGTTTTGTGCCCTTGCGGATGAATTTGCAAAAGATGGGATCACGGTTTTACCAGCGACTACTTTTTTGGAGCACTTGCTTCCTCCAGCAGGAAGAGTTTTAGGGAGAAAATTGGATCAGGAGGAATTGGAAACGGCGAAATTCGGATTTGGAATTGCGAAAGAGACCAGTCGTCTGGACATCGGACAAAGTGTGGTGGTGCGGGAAGGAACGGTTTTGGCCGTGGAGGCTTTTGAAGGAACGAATGAATGTGTGCGTCGAGGAGGCGCTTTGGGAAAAGGTAAGAAAGTGGTCTTAGCTAAAGTTTCAAAACCGAAGCAAGATATGCGTTTTGATGTGCCTGTGATTGGACCGGATACGATTCGAATCTGTGCGGAAGCAGGGATCAGTGCGATTGCGATTGAGGCTAAGAAAACTTTGATTCTGGGTTGGGAAGAAACGGCAGAACTCGCAGAGAAGTTAAAAGTTGGAGTGGTGGCTTTGTAGTTTGTTTTTCTTGGAAGTAGAATGACTGCTCACCCTCTCACTTGCGATTTATTGTGAAAGGGATTATCTTTTAGTAATGGACGACTATGACCGCCGTCACTTCATCAAGACCTCGATTCCAGGGTTTCTTGGGTTAGGCTTAGCTTTGCCTCAGCTCACTGTCTTCGCGACGCGAGCGAATGCTTGCCACGGTCGTTTGCCAGCGAATGGTGCGATTAATTGGGATGCCTTCTTGGAGGGGATTGAAAAAGAGTCGGCTAAACAGCATCTCGATGATTGGAATGAGACTTCCTATGTGGAAGCGGCGGGAAAATTAGCGCAACAACTGAATCTCAAAGATCCAGTCTTGGAGGAGGCTTTTAAAAAAGTGCAGCGCGGCATTGGCAATGAGCGTATTGACTTTGAACCTCTTGAAAAGCAGCGCGATTTTCACGTTACACTACTGCAATTCGAAAAGGAGGAATCCATTTCCCACCATAATCATCCCGAGATGACGGGGGTGATTCTGTGTGCTTCAGGTGAGATTGAAGTCTGGAACTATGACCTCTTAGGCCAAAAGAAAGAGGGGCAAAGCGTTCTTCTGGAGGAAACTGGACATGACTTACTCGCGAAGGGGAGAGTCTCCACGCTCACCTCCAAAGCGCGTAATATTCATAGTCTTAAAGCGACCGAACTTACCCAGCTCGTTGATATTTTTGCTCCGCCTTACAATAAGGAACGAATCGAAAAGAGCACTTGGTTCGAGGTCGATCCGGATCCTTTCCAAGGAGCTGGAAAGATTCACCTCGCGAAGACACGATGAGCTGACTTGACGAAATCCTGCCAAGGGTGGATTCTCCCGCCTTTATGAGCGACAAGGACAAGCGAAAGTATTCTTCACAGGTTTTGGATGGAGCAGATCGTGCCCCTTCACGGGCGATGCTGTATCCGGTGGGTTTTACGAAGGATGACTTCACGAAGCCTAAGGTTGGCGTGGCATCGACTTGGAGCCAGGTCACGCCTTGTAACTTTCACATCGATAAGTTGGCGAAGGAGTCGGCTAAGGGCGTTGATGCGGCCGGCGGTAAGTCTGTTGTCTTTAACACTATCACCATTTCGGATGGGATTTCGATGGGCACGGAAGGGATGAAGTATTCGCTCGTCAGTCGTGAGGTCATCGCCGATTCCATTGAGACCGTGGTCGGCTGTGAAGGCATGGACGGCTACGTGGCAATTGGTGGTTGCGATAAGAATATGCCCGGGTGCGTCATTGCGATGGCTCGTATGAATCGGTCTTCGGTCTTCGTTTATGGTGGCACGATTCTACCGGGTTGCGCTTCTATCAAGGGAGAAGAAAAGGACCTCGATATTGTTTCCGTTTTTGAAGCAGTGGGAAAACATGCCAGTGGTGAATTCTCAGATGAAGAGTTGCAGACCGTGGAGGAGAACGCGATTCCTGGAGCCGGTTCTTGCGGAGGGATGTATACCGCTAATACCATGGCGAGTGCGATTGAAGCTCTCGGGATGAGTCTTCCTAACAGTTCCGCTCAGGCTGCAATTAGCGATGATAAGATGCGCGATTCTTTCGATGCAGGTGCTGCAGTGCTCAACCTTTTGGAAAAAGGAATTAAGCCGCGAGACATCATGACTCGGAAGGCTTTTGAGAACGCGATTACGGTGGTGATTGCCTTGGGTGGTTCTACCAATGCGGTGTTGCACCTTCTCGCGATGGCTCATGCCGCGGAGGTTGAGTTGCACATCGATGACTTTACTGAAATCGGAAAGCGAGTGCCAGTGATCGCAGACCTCAAGCCTTCAGGGAAATACGTGATGGCTGAGCTCGTTAAGATTGGTGGAACGATTCCTCTGATGAAGATGTTGTTAGAGGCTGGTCTTCTTCACGGAGACTGCATGACTGTTACTGGGAAAACTGTTGCTGAGAACCTCGCGAATTCTCCTTTGGAATATCCAGAAGGACAGGATGTGATTCGTCCGATTGATAATCCAATTAAGAAGGACAGCCACTTACGTATTCTTTATGGAAACCTCGCTCCAGGTGGTGCGGTGGCTAAGATTTCAGGAAAAGAAGGTGAGTCTTTCACGGGGCGTGCGCGGGTCTTTGATTGCGAAGAGGATGGCATGACCGCGATTCTTGATGGCTCAATTGTTGCTGGCGACGTGGTCGTGATTCGCCGTGAAGGGCCGAAGGGTGGCCCTGGAATGCGCGAGATGCTAGGACCTACCGCAGCGGTTATGGGACGTGGTTTGGGTGATAGTGTTGCCCTCATTACCGATGGTCGTTTTTCAGGAGGTAGTCACGGCTTTGTTGCTGGGCACATCACTCCAGAAGCTTATGACGGTGGACCGATTGGCCTTCTTGAAGAGGGGGACGAAATCACTATCGATGCATCGAGCAATCGCATTGATATGAAGGTCAGCGAGGACGAGATGGCGGCACGTAAGGCTAAGTGGGTGAAGCCCGAGCCTCGCTATCGTCGCGGGGTTTTGGCGAAGTTTGCGAAGTTGACTTCTACCGCCAGCGAAGGGGCGGTCACCGATGCCGGTTTGTAAAATAAAGGACCGCGAGCTTTAGCTTCGCCCTAGAATTTAGGTGATGGATTGGGGTGGAGCGAGCCGAAGCTCGCGATCTCTTTCCGTTCCTTTGCTCGCGATCCGTTTCTGGAAGTTGAGGTGCTTAGCTACAATGAGCGAGCGCCTGATCGATGTCGGCGAGGATGTCGTCGATGTGCTCGATGCCGACGCTGAGTCGGATGAGCTCGGGGGCGATGCCTCCGGCTAGTTGTTGCTCTTCGTTGAGTTGACTGTGGGTGGTCGTGGCGGGATGAATCGCGAGCGATTTAGCATCGCCAACGTTTGCGACATGTGAGAACAGGGCGAGAGACTCAATGA
>CAZUEC010000024.1:0-12582 GCA_964618865.1 uncultured Roseibacillus sp.
GAGAGATAATTTCCATCGTATTTCTCCCTTAGTAACAGATAGTGAGATACTTAAGATCTTTAAGGAGGAGTGACGAAAAAAACGTTTTTTGCCGAAATTAGGGTTTCCTGAAAAGTGTGAACTTTGATAGGCGAAGAGCGGTGTTAGGGTGATAGATAAGGAGGTCAGGGTATAAGGTTGGATGTGGGAAGATGATTGGAAGTAGTGGTGATGACTAATCCCAGACCAAGACGAATACGGCGAAACGGCTTATTTTCCTGATTAAGAATGAGTGGGTTTCCCCGGATGAGTCTTGGGGAGCTTTTTAACGTTTGGACTCTTGGGGGAGAGGAGTATTGGGAAAGAGGAGTCTCCACTTTTTTCAACCAGCAGGTTGATGCTTATAAATTTGGCTACCGAGATACCGATGATGGATGTGCAGGTGTTACTCAATACATCTTTAGCCCCACTGGACAGGCTTTTGAGAGTCAAAGAGATCAGGCGCATGTTCAAGGCGGTATTGCACACCTAGTTGAGGCCGCTCTGTGTGCTTGGAACCAAAACGTCGATTTGGTCAGTTATGCAAATGATCGACTAGTTGCTGGGGTAGAGTATCACGCTAGGTACAATTCAGGTAATGATGATGTTCCTTGGACTTCTGATATCTACAATCCTTGTAATATCACTATATTAGGGGACAGAACTCGGATTAGCCCACAGGACCGTGGTTTCGTATCCCCCATCTACTTTATGTGTGCTAAACTTTTCGCACAGGCTGGGAAAAGTCACCCCGAGACAGTGGCTGTTATCAGAAATAGTGATTATCTTCCAGAGTTTACAAATAGAGCTCATCCAGGAAATGGCCAATTCGCTTTTGTTACTAGAACGCCCTCTTCTAGAACGGTTAATATTCGGAAGCGTAACGCTAACGGATTTGCTCTTGATGGAGGCCGTGGCGGGGCGAGAGGTCAAAACGTCTATCTCTGGACTTTTAGTGAAAGTAATGTAAACCAGCAATGGGAGGAGATTGATCGTGGAGATGGCTTCTTCAGTTATCAAAAAAGAGGCACTAATTTTTCTCTTGATGCAGGTAATGGTGGAGCGAATGGTCAAAATCTGTATCTCTGGACAACGGACCCTAACAATTTTAACCAACAATTTCGAAAAATTTCGAAAGGCGGTGGAAATTACCAGTTGCAAAAGCGTAATGCTCTAGGCTTCTCCATTGACGGGAATCGGGGGGGGAGCATTGGTCAAAATGTCTATAATTGGACGAGCGGAAACAATGACCAAAATCAACAATGGATGATTAGTGAAAATTAATTAAACTCCTTTAAGGATAGCCTCCTTCCTCTTTAGAGGAAGGAGGTTTTTTTGTGCGCCCGGCAAGGCGCATTGACTTGGGGTGCGTCTTCTGTGGGCTCGGGAGAAGAAACAACGCTAAATTCGACGAAGTCTTCAAAGTGCAATCCATCAAGGCATCAAGGGCTCAAAAAGCTCTTGCTTTGATCTGAGGCTACTGACCTCTTTTTTGATTTATGAGATGGGTCGTCATTTTCAGTAAGCCAGTGGAGCGGAGGCTTGGAGTTTTTAGTTTTTGGTGGATATGCTCCGGCCATGACGTTGGATGATGCATTTGATGCTGAAGATTTTCGTGCGACAGGCCACCGCTGGGTTGATTTAATGGCGGATTATTTATGTCGTGCTGGGACTGATCGGGAGATGCCGGTGCTGCCATTCGTGCAACCTACCGAGATGTTGGCAGGTGTGGAGAGTGACTTTCCGAGCGAACCCAAGGGTGAGCTCCTTGAGCAGCTTAACGTTCTGATCGAACATTCGAATCATCTCCACCACCCGCGTTACATTGGTCATCAGGTGGCGACGGTGCTGCCACATGCGGCGCTCGTTGAAGCGACGAATGCCTTACTGAATAACGGAATGGCGGTGTATGAGATGGGGCAAATGCAAACTGCGATGGAGCGCCGCGTGGTCGAGCATTTAAACGGACTTCTTGGATTTCCCGAAGGTTCCGATGGGGTTCTCACTCACGGTGGTTCTATTGGTAATTTGACGGCCTTACTTGCGGCTCGACAAGCGAAAGCGGGGTACGATGTTTGGACGGATGGTCAGCGAGAACCATTTGCGGTGTTGGTTTCTGAGCAAGCGCACTACTGTATCTCACGTGCCGTGCAGATTATGGGGTGGGGGACTTCGGGGGCGATTCCGATCACGACTGATGAGCAATTTCGTATCACGAAGGACGCGTTGCGTGCTGGTTATGAACTTGCGGAGCAGCAAGGTCGTCGAGTGCTAGCGGTTGTCGCGAGTAGTTGCACGACTGCGACTGGAAGTTTTGATCCCCTGGAAGAGGTCGCTGGTTTTTGCAAAGAGCATGATCTCTGGTTGCACGTGGACGGGGCGCACGGGGCATCGCTCGCGTTTAGCGAGAAGCATTCGGATCGATTAGCGGGGATCGAGCATGCCGATTCGGTGGTTTGGGATCTTCATAAACTTGCGCTCATGCCAGCTCTGGTGACGGCGGTGTTGTTTCGCGAAGGTCGCCGCTCCTATGAGCCGTTTGCGCAGGAAGCGAGTTACTTGTTCGAGTCGATCGATCCCGAGACCGAGTGGTCTGAGGTTGGGCGACGGACTCTGGAGTGCACTAAGAGGGCTCTGGGCGTCACGGCATTCACGATGATGCAGACTTATGGGACTCGCATGTTTGGCAATAACGTCGATTTACTGATCGATTTAGCCCAGCAGTTTGCCACTATGATCGCGGAGACGAATGATTTTGAAATCGCGACCGAGCCGGAAGTCAACATTCTGTGCTTTCGGCATAAGCCGGTGGGATGCGTGGATCTCGATGCGCTCAACCGTGGACTGCGAGAGAAAATTCTCCACTCGGGGGAGTTTTACATTGTGCAAACGCAGTTGCGGGGAGCCGCTTGGCTTCGGATTACGATCATGAATCCGGCGACAAAGATGAGTGATCTAGAGTGTTTGTTGGAACGATTGAGGGAATTGGCGTAGCTAGAGTTCAGAATTCACCAAGTGAAGTTCGAATGGAGTGATCTCGTGAAGACCGTTGAATCTTGACGGTGGGGCAAACCATCATTTATCAGGACATTCGAAATGGCTGAAAATCATCAATCCCATCATGGTGAAGGTCGTGTCGTAGGGCCCGGATTTCACAAACAAGTGTATGAACTGGTAAGTACAGTACCGATTGGATGGGTGACGACATACGGCGACATTGCAGAAAGACTTGGGAGCCGGAGCGTTGCTCGACATGTCGGGTTCGCGCTTGCGGCGTTACCGGAGAATCATGATGTTCCGTGGTGGCGTGTTGTTGCCTCCACAGGTCGGCTTTCACAAGCGCCCGAAGCGGCTAATCAGCAGGCCCAGCATCTTAGCGATGAAGGTTTGACTATTAAAAACCTGCGGGTGTGTGACTTCAAAAAACGGAGATACATTTTTTGAGAATCATTTTATTGATAGGGACCCTGAACGGCATGATGAGACCTCAACAAGGCGAGCTAACGTAGCGAAGAGCAGAACAGAGTGGCGCCTTGGAATGTGGGGTTCACGGGAGACTAGTTCGCCCTTTTAGGGCTCATGAACGTCCTTTTAAAATGCCCTGCTAGTTAGAGTAATTGTATGATTTTTGATTGAACTTTCGCTAGGAATTGCTGTCGTGGAGAATGCTGATTTCTCTGAGAGCGTTGTTCTTTCTTTTTTGTACGAGCATTCTTCTCTTCGCCGATCCAGTGGAGAAAGCGGTGAAGTATCATGAGCTGTTGTTGAAGAATGCTCATAATGAGGCTTTGATGACGCGTTTTTTGGAGGCGTGGCTCGATGAGCAAGACAGGGAGTCTTTGGAGAAGTGGTTAGAAAAGGAGGCCGATCAAGGAGGGGCGGTGGAGCGACGGGTTTTGGCAGGATATCTTGAGCATATTGGCGCGCAAGAAAGAGCTTTGGAGCAATATGAGGTCGTGCTGCGGGAGTTGCCGGGCGATTTAGAGTCTGAGTTGGCGGTGGCGCGGCTACGAGCGGCGGGATTGGATTTTGAGGGAGCTTTGAAGATCTTGGGTGAGCGTGAAGATGAAGAGGCTGTGAGCCTTCGGGGGACTTATGAGCATCGGCTGGGGAATACGAAAGTGGCTCTGGAACTTTGGCAGGCTTTGTTGGAAGAGAAGCCAGAAAACCGCGAGTTGCGGGAAGATTTGGTGAGCTTGTTTCGGAAGGAAGGCTTGGGGAAAGAGGCACGTGATTTACAGCAAGAGTTGGTTCAGTTGGGGAAGGACCCCTTTCAGCGCGCGCTCGATCAGTTGGATTTAGGTGACTTGCAGTTAGAGATGGGTTTAAAAGAGGAGGCTTTGGCAAGCTTTCGCAAGGTCTTGGCCGTTTCTGGGAGTGGATCTTGGGTGGAGCGGGAGGCCTTGCATAAGTTGCGCGAGATTTTTCGGCGTGAGCGGGATGCAGATGGATTGCAGGCGTTTTTGGCCGAATTGCGGGAGGAGATGCCACATCGGCTCGTGCTACAGAAATCCTTTGCGCGCCAACTCGTGGTGACGGGTGAGGCGGATGAAGGGGTGGCGGCTTTTCGTGAAATTTTGCGGCGCACGCCGGGTGATGAAAGTCTGCGAATGGAGTTTGTGGAGCTGTTAGCTTTTGCGAAGCGTTTCGGAGCTGCGGCTGAAGAATTAGAGGTATTGATCGAGTCGGAGGCGACGGCGGAGCGATGGTTGAGGTTGGCTGAATTGAGGAAAGAAAATGATGAGGAAGTGCTTGAGACCTTAGCTGAGGTGGAGGCTTTGAAGGATGGAGATGTCGCAGGAGTCTTGGAGATGGCTCGAACCTATGCTGGTTTTGATTTGGATGAAGAGGCGCTTCGGGTTTTGAAATCTGGAGGGGAAACGTATGCTGATTCCCGAGAGATTTCAGAAGCGTTAGCGGTGTTGCTCGCGGAATCGGAGCGGGAAGATGAGGCGCTGGTAATTTGGCGGGCGATGGCGGCAGGCGCTGGCCAGGAGGAGGTGGTTAGAGTGGTGCAGAGTTTGCGTCGACATGGTTTGAAGCCAGAGGCCTTTGATTTGCTGGCGGGGGATGGGGAGGGCATTGAGGAGAACTTGAGGGCGCTCACTTTGTATTGTGAACTCGCGCTGGATCTTGGGAAAGTGGAAGCGGCATGGTCGGGTGCGCGGAAGTTGATTGTGCTGCCTGAGGCATTTTCCGATTTGCAGGCGGCGGTGAATCTTGGCGGGGTGCTCGGGAGAATGAGGGGGCTTGAAGAGGCGATTGCTGATTTGGAGAAGGAGAAGGGAGAGAATGAACTTTGTCTTCTGGCGAGCTTACATCAGCTAGTTGGAAATTTGCCGAAGGCGGACGCGGCTTTGGCGAGGGCTGAGGGAGAACTGGCGCAGCGATATCAGGTTGTTTTGCTCAGGCAGCGTGGCGACTATGGAGGAGCGGTTGCGAAGCTGCGGGGAATGATGGGGAAGCGAGTTTCGTTGGTGCAGCGGAAGCAGTTGCTCAATCTCCTTGAGTTGCAGGGGGACTATGAAGGGGCTTTGGTAGAAGCGGAGCAGTGGAAGATTGCTTTTCCGGCCGAGGTGCAGGCGTGGAGGAAACGGGCGGATCTTTTGGTGCGGTTAGGGCGTCAGGCAGAAGCGGCAGATGAGCTGAGGCGGGCGCGTAATACCTTTGGGAGAGATGATGTGGATTTGACGCGTGAGCTGGCAAAGATGCAGTTGCCACTGGGGAAACATCGAGAGGCTCTGCGGCTTTATGAGCATCTTTTTCGGACGGCGAAGTCGGATGAAGAGCGGTTAAAATTCATCGATGAGATGTATGCGGCGGCACGTCAGGTGGGATTGCAGAATGAGATGGTGGTGCGTTTTGAGCGGGAGCATGAGGCGGCGAAGCGGGAGCTGCTTCCGCTGCGTGTGCTAGCTCAGCTGTATCAATTATCATATAATGCTGGGGCGCGACAGGAGGTGCTGTTGAAGTTGCACCGTTTGCTGCCGGATGATGAGAAAGTGCTTTTTGAACTCGTTGAATTGGCGGAGGAAAACCGTGATCTTGCGGGGGCTCAGCAATTGCTTTTTGACTACGCAGCGCGGAGTCGCTCGCCGAGGATTCTACAGCGTTTGGCTCGGATGCAAATCAAGGCGGGTGAGATTGAGGCTGGGTTGAAAATTTTAGAGGGAATTACTCCGGGGGATTTGATGGCGGGGGATGTGGAGGCGACGGCAGTGCAGCTTTGGCAGTTGGGTGAGCATCAGCTGGTATTGCAGTTTTTGGATAAGAATGCAGAGGTTGTGAATGGGGACTGGCGATTAAAATTTCTGCGCGGTGATTTTCTGGGAGCAGCTGGTCGGATTGATGAGGCTCGGGGGATTTGGGTCGAGCTGTTAGGGGAGGAGAAGGCTTTGGGGAGAGCTTTCTCTCAGGTTGGTTACCAAGGTTTTATTCCCAAGGCTGGGGAGATGAGTTCATGGTTTTGGTGGCAGTTGGTTGAAAAAGATTATGAAAATTTGGTTCGGACAAATTACGGAGGAGTTGGGAACTATTTACCGAGCGCAGTGAACGAAGTTCGTTGGTTGAGTTTGGCGCGATTGGCGAAAGTGAGTTTGAAAAAAGATCCGACGGGTAACTCTTGGAAGGTCTTTTTGGAGGGGGTCAATCATCCCTGGCTGGAGGAGGTGCGTTCGTGGGGGCTTTCTCTGCAGGAGGTCGCTCCGGTCTTGGTGGAGAAAGAGGAGGGAGAGGTGGAGAAAGCACCGGAGATGCGTTTTTGGATTTTGGTGAACGAGCTTGAATCTTCTCGTGAAGATTTTCTGAAGTTGGCGAGTGAAGCGGCAGAGGAAAAGCCAGGGCTTGCAAATGCTTGTCGAGTTCATGCCGCCTTTAAATTGCCGGAAGGAGAAGAAAAGATTGAAGAGCTGAGGAAGCTTGCGGTTTTAATTTCTCAGGAAGAGAAGGGGAGCGCTGGTAACGTTCATCAATTTGTTCAGCTCATCGGGGTTAACTTGCACTCCGGAATTTTTTCTGCTCTGTCGGAGGTGGAGCCTTCGGCTGAACAGAAGGAGAAGCTGAAGATACTAGAACCATGGTGGAAAAGCTGTATTGAGCGAACTAGGACGGGAGAGATTGTGGATACGGGAGGGTTTTATTATCCTCTGGCGTTGCAGCTATTTGCGGGGGATTTTGAGGGTTTCTTGAAGAATTTGGAAGGGCTGTTAGGAGTGGGATTTGCGAAAAAAAGGGCACCAGGCAGGGGGAGGTTGGGTGCAGGGTTTTCACGTTATTCGCGGCCTTTGCAGGGGTTGCCAGATCGCAATGTGATTTTGACTCACTTATCATCGAAGCATGTGATTTATAGTCTCGTCTATCAAGCGAGTGCTGTGCAGATGCTCCCTGTGGCGTTGAGAGAGAAAGCGCGAGAAGAGGGATGGGAGACAGAGGGTTGGGAGCAACTCGAGGAGTTTGCGAAGAAAATTCCCCAAGTGAAAGACGGTCTTTTGCGGGCCCTTCTTTTTCAGAAAATCGGTTTGTACGACGAGGCGTTGGCGGAGATGAATGCTTTGGGTCAAGAGGGCTCATTGGAAGAGAAACTGGATGTGTTGAGTTTTCAAAATGTTACTTCTCGGCAAGGGCCGAATGAAGTGCTTTTGAGCGCGCTGCTTGCGATGGAGCGAGATGGACTTAGCCGGAAGGAGCTGAGCTTGCTGGATGGGGTGACTCTGGGCGAAGCGATGAAAAATAGACGCCTCAATGAATTGGACGCAGAGATTAGGGAGGATTTAGCAAATGTGTTGCGGCGTTTTGTGAAGGGGCCTGGAGGGCGAACGCAGACATCGTCACTGCAAAGACTTTATCAGTCACTTGGCCTTGAAGTGCCGACGCAAAAAAGATGGGTGAGTGGCTCAGGGAATCGCCAGCCTCAGAGTTATCGCCAGCTTTTGAGTGCGAAGGGTCAGAGGGACGTGCGAAAGAGGGAGAGTGAGCAGGACCGGACGGAGCGGAGATTTTTTGAGCAGGTGAAAGGGACTTTTTCTTCGAGCGATGCCTTGGGTCGTTTGCAGCGGATTGTTCGTGAAGAGCGATACCTTGGGCTTCAGGAAAAGGCGCTCGCGTTTTACGAGCCGGGGGAATCGTTGAGTTATCTCAAGCGGATGCGTTTTGCTCAGCTTTGTTTGGCATATGATGAGCGAGAAAAAGCACGAGAAGTGTTTTTGCGCCTGCAGGAGGAGCGACCTTATGATGATGAACTCGGTATGCTGATTTTTCGTACGCAGGAGGCGAAGGAACAAGCTGAGGATCTTGATGTAAAGTTAAGCAGTGGTGAGATTTCTACCGGAATCGATTGGGTCGCGCTATTGGTCAAGGAGACGGATGAAGAGGAGCTGTTCTTTGGATATTATGAGCGTCTTGTTTCACTAATGAGAAGACGCGCTGAGGACTTTAGTGTTCAGGATGAGGTGACAATTTTTAATGTCTTTAAACGTCTGCAGAGGGCGTCGAAGAACTTTGAGAAGCGGAGTATTCACGAGATGAGTCGGCGTCTCCCAAGGGTGAAGAAAGGGGAGGATTCGAAGGAAGGGGATTGGGCCGTGCGAACTCGACAGCGTAAAATTCTTCTCGATGCTTATGGAGAAATGTTGCGGATGCGGAGTATTCGAGACGAGGTGATGGCTCATATCATACAGAGTCAGGAAGCGTTGAGGCTGAGTGATGGGCATGTGGAATGGATTGTTTTAGCGGCACTGAAGAAGGAAGCGGTGAAGGAGAACGAACGAGCTGCGTCTGGGGTGGCTGGATTAACGAATCATTCTGCCTATCGGAGTCGGGGGCAGGGTCAGAGCCATTTGGCTTTGCAGGCGGTGCTGGAGGCGGAAGTGTTTTCGGCAGAAGTGGTGGATCAACTGGAGCGGCATGTCTTTCTCAGTGAAAAGCAGGGGGCTCTGATTAAGGCGGCATTGAATGGTGATGCCGCGGAGGTGGAGAGTCTCTTGGAAGAGTATCAGGAAGCGAGTCAGGCGAAGCAGTCCGCGCTTTCTCACCGAGCTTCGTCCCATCATCAGATTCGGCAAAGACAAGCGGGGTTAGATGTTACTGGACTGGACTGGGTTGGACTTTTGGAATCTCTGTTGCGCTCGGAACGATGGGAAAAGTCCGTGAGCGAGATGTTTGAGAGGGCTCTGTTTGCTCTCAAGGGCGAGGAAGGGTTTAAGAAATGGGAGTTGCTCCGCGTCTGCGAGTTAGGAAGCTTGGACGATTCTCTGGCTGCTTTGGAGGCTGCGGCGGCAGAGTATTTCCCAGTTGCTTCGAAGCATGAGAGTTACGAGGAGTTGAGGAAATACGGAGCTGTTCCAGATGAGGTGTTGCAGAAAGTGAGTGTTGGCCAGTCACTGTTCACTGCTTTGCGAAATATGCCTCGGGCTTGGATTCCTTTACTTACTTTTGCGGAAAAATCTGATCAGGCGGTGTGGGTGACTGTAGATGAGGGGAAGGTTCGATCAGAACTCCGGCGGAGGTTGGATGTGATGTATAAGGCTGTGTTGTACGATAGGTTGCGAGAGGAGGGTTTTGACAGCTATGATGGCCTGGCTCTCCTGGGTGAAGAAAGGTGGACAGACTCAGGTGAGCTGTCTCTTCGGTTAGAAAGTCTGATTGCCCCTCTCAAATTAGCGCCGACGGAAGGGCGCACTTATTGGGCAAATGTCTCCCGAGACTGCCGAGAGCAGGTGGAGCAGGTTAGCTATTTAGAGGCATTCATCGCGATGCGGAAAGACTTCCAGATTGAGGATGAAGAACGACAGAAAGTGTTGCGCCAGGTGCTTGAGTCCGAGTTAGAAGAGCTGTCTGGCTTGAGTGATGATTCATTGATAGGTTTGAGGAATTTGATTAAGAAAGATTTTCCTGAGCTCGAAGTGTCGGGGGTATCAGAGGAGTTGGATGAACTCTTGACGCGGTTGCGAGGTTTTCCCGTGGAGGGGGTGGTGAAACGGATTGAGGGTATGATAGGGAACGAGAAAGCAATGGCTGCTCTCAGCAAGGATGAGGCAAAAGGGCTGTGTGCGCGCTTGGCTTCAGAGGGGGAAGTCGAGCTGGCGGCGGAGTTTTGGGTGGCCTTTCTCAATGGCAGGGCGAATGGGATGAGTGAAGATGATTTTGGCAGGCTAAACTTTGATTTGTTGGTACGGAATCCGTTTAAGGGAAAGTTGAATTTGGTCGATTCTGTGCGCTTCGTTCGGCTGGTTAAAGAAGGGCTGGTAGAGCATCCTGAAATGACGAAGTCGATGACCTATACGCGGGGGATGCTTCAATGGTCTAAAGCGCTTTCAGATTACTCGAGTTATCGAGGTGATCCTGCTGGGGTGTTGCCATTTCTCGATGAGATGTTGCAAGGCGATGGGGTGACGGAGGCTGATAAGCGAGTGATCGGTGGTTTTCTGATTAAGGCGAATTTGAGTGGTCGCGGGGAAAAGACCTCGAATAAGGTGTTCCGGTTGCAGTTGTTGGGGTCTGGCTTGGCAGAACATTCACCGGGTGTTGTGGAGACGATGTTGGCACTTTCCCAGCTACAAGGGGGGCGGGAGCGAAAGCGGGTGAAGGAAGAAGATGTCAAGGCGGTGAAGGTGATTTACGACTATGTTCAGGATCAAGAGTTGGCACCTGATTTCAGAGGAGATCTGGCGGAGTGGTTGATCGCAAAATTTGAGAGAGATAATGTTCTGCTGGAGCTTGCGGATGCCGAGCCGATCGGGATGGCTTTGCGAGATCTTTTGATGCGAGGCAGCTATGGTGTGACTGGGAATCTTTCTGACGGCGGGGTGATGTTGAATTTCGTCAACCAACACCTCGCGACCGTGCCAGAGAAGTTACAGGGAGAGATTTATGAGGCGTGGGTGGCCGCTTTGAAGGTGGATGCGAGGAAGGTGCTGGCTAAGAAAGTGTCAAGTGGCAGGTTGCGCTTAGGTGATCTTATCTTCGATTTTACTGATGGCGGAAGACGTTTTCCGCTGCCTGAGCAACTGGTTGATGAATTGGCTCGAAGTTTTCGCGGGGATCTGGATCTGATGCAAAAGTTAATTCGAGCTGGGAATGGGAATCTTGTGACCAATCTTGTGCCAGATGTGAATGATTCCTTCCGAATCAAGAATCGAACTTATTCTTCGGCAAGTTTGGAACTCGAGAATGAAATTTTGCCAGTTTTGTCGGTGAAAGATCAAGTGATGTTGAAGTGTTATTTTGGGACGTTGCGAGACTCATCTGATTGGAAAGAGTCGAAAGAGAGTGTTGGCCATTTACAGCAAGATCGAGTGTTAGCGGCAGCTCATTTTTTTGTGGCAAACTTGCCAGAAGAACAAGCAGTTCGATTGAGAGCGATTCGTTATTTGGAAAGCTCGGTTGAGGCCTTGAAGGTGTTGATGCCACTTTTTGATGGCGAGCTGCAGGATGATGTGCCTGCCTTGGCTGAGAAGCATCGTGGGGATCTCTCTTATCTTTTGCGTTGGATTGCGGCTGGTGGGGAAAAGAGTGTCTCGGCCTTCGCTCCAGATGTGAATCGGCCCATACGGATGTCAGGAATCCGAAGTTACAGTGTAGCAGTGGCCGAGCTTGAACGTCTGCTGTCGCCTTTGCTCAATGCGGGGGAACGAATGCAACTGACCTGTGATCTGGCCTTGTTACGAGAACCGAAGAAAGACGATGAAGAGGAGGGCGAGTTTCTTAGGCTTGAAGAACGTTTGGTGAAGGCTGCTCGTTACATTTTGGCGAATCCTCTACCTGAGGCGGACCGTGAAGAGGAGAGGAAATGCATCCTGCAACTCATAAAGGGAGGATTGGGTAAGGCTGAGAGCGAGGAGCTATTGCGAAGGGGAGGACAGGACCTTGAGGCTATCGACGTCACTATGCTCTCCGCTCTTGATTCGAAGGCTAGCGATTTGTTTGCTCGTCAACTGAGAGCATCTCTGGCCAAGGAAGAAGTGAAAGGCACGATGACGTGTCTACGAATATTGGCGGACCCAGATACAGAAATTGCGGAACGGCAGCGTCTCCGATTGATGGGTGATATACTACCTAAAATTGCTTTGCCTTTGATTAGGCTCGCGAGTCGTGAGAAAGGGGGAGATGCAGTGGAACAAGTTCTTGTAGATTTAAAAAACTATAGTGGAGAATTTTTTGAAATGTCTTTTTCTAGAGACAAGAGAACTTCGGAAGAGGGTCTGAGAGCGGTGATTTTCTTAGCCTTTGCTTCACATTGTCTTTTGAATGATAGAGAAGGTTATGAGCAGTTGAACGAGAACGTTTCTACAAGTGGAAAATCTTCGTTGGATTCTTTGGTCTTAGAATTGTGGAGAGGCTACGAGCCCGGGTGGTATCGCAAAGCGCGTTTGATGTTGCCTGTAGCTCAGCCTCTGTCTTTCGATACGGCAGGCTATTTTTCGGATGAATTCAAACCGCTACGAAAGTTGTTCTATAAAAAGATTTGCGAGCATTCGTTTCTAGGGTTTTCATGGAGCAATAATCAGGAAAATCCGGTTGTTCTTATGGACTGTTTATGCCTGACGTTGAATGATGTTGAGTTCGGCC
>CAZUEC010000025.1:0-4305 GCA_964618865.1 uncultured Roseibacillus sp.
CAAACCTTAAAAAAACTCGATAGACGAATAGACTTTTGAAAAATGGTCTAACACCGAAAGCCTAGCTTTCTAACCAACGAGAAAGCAGCCCCACCACCACAAGCCTTCTCTCCCAAGAAGGCCCAGCTGGCGGCTTGACCTCAAATCACTCCCAATCATCCGTACGGAATGATGGCGAAGGCAGACCTTCCGCATTCATCAAATTCGGCTCATCCGCATTCCCCCAACCATAGCGAACCGCCACTGGACTCTTCACCTCGGAGCTCTTCACCACCACTCGATCTCCCACAATTTTTGCTTCCGCCGGGTAGAATTCCTGATCCCTTCCCGCAATCGTAAAGTGGCTCAAAGGCTCTCCATCACGGCTTTGCAATCCTCCCCCAACATGCTGAAAGCTCAGTGAAATCTGAGATCCCTTCTTTTCCATCTCACGGTAAATCGGCCCAGAATATACCAGATCACTCTTTCCATAATCTTTAGCCAAAGCAAGCAAAGCCAACCTCTCACCAACCGGTTCCTTTTGCTTTGGATGAATATTCGTAGGATCTCCCACATCCATTGTTACCACCATTCCAGTATTTGGCTCCTCAAGAGCCATCATTTGCGCCTCCCGCAAAAGAGCAACCGGCTTTTTTTCAGCCCGGTAATGGAACGGAGCAATCTGAACAAAATAAAACGGAAAATCCCCCTGCTTCCACTCTTCACGCCAATCGTAAATCAAAGTCGAAAACAAAGTCCGATACTCTTCTGGGCGCTTCACATTCGATTCCCCCTGATACCAAATCACACCCCGCATCGCCATCGGGATAACCGGTTTCAACATCGCATTATAAAGCACTGCCGGACTTCTTTGATTCAACCCTTTTGGACCATTCTTCTGCGAAAAAACCGCTCCATGCTCCTCTGCCATCTCAGGATACGTTTGCAAAGCAGCCTTAAAATTTGGAAAACCTTCTAACAATGCCTCCTCTCGTATCCAAGCTTCCGCACTCGAACCACCCCAATTTGTAGAAAGCAAACCAATCGGAACATCTATTTCCTGATGGATTCTAGAACCAAAGAAATAAGCCACTGCGCTAAAATTAAGAACAGACTTTGGATTACAAACCTCCCATCTCCCCTTAATATTTTGCTGCGGCTCTAAAGCCTTTATCTGCGGGAGAGTACAAAGCCGAATCTCAGGATAATTCGCCTTTTTCACCGCCTCTTCAAAATGCTTAAGACCAAAACCTCGCATCTTCCACTGCATGTTAGACTGACCAGAGCAAATCCAAACCTCACCCATAAGCACATTGGACAAAGTCGTATCACCACTCTCCCCATGCGCCGTCAGCTTATGTGGACCACCTGCCTTGGGAGTCTTCACCACCGCTCGCCATACCCCTTCCTCATCCGTCTTAGCTTTCGTCGATTCCCTAGTCCAAGAACAACTGACCATCACCACTTCCCCTGGCTCAGCTGTCCCCCAAACCGGAGCATTCGTCTCCTGTTGCAGAACCATATTATCGCCAAAAACACCGGCAAAATTGACCTCCGCTTGAGAAACCCCTCCAAGACCAACAATTAACGACCATAATTTCATCTTCATTGAACGCAATAGCACTCAAAATCTTGCAAAAGTCCAGTCACGAATAAGCCCAAAACAAACCCAGCTACTCACCGCCCTCATTTCCCACTACAATCCCATAATCACTGATTTCCAAACGGTGCAAAGCATGCTTTCATCTCAGCAAAATGAGCACCTCTCAATCTGCATTCCCCAGCATCTTCAACGACGTCCTCGGCCCCGTCATGCGCGGACCTTCCAGCTCCCACAGCGCAGCCGCCCTCCGCATCGGCCGTCTCGCCCTCGACCTAATGGACGGTCAACTCGACCGCGTAATCGTCGAATACGACCCCAACGGCTCTCTCGTCACCACCCACGAGTCCCAAGGCTCCGACCTCGGACTCTATGGCGGCCTCATGGGCTGGCCTACAGACGACTCACGACTCCTCAACTACCGCGAAGAAATTATCAAAGCCGACATCGAAGTCGACATCCGCTATGTTTCCTACGGAGCCAAACACCCGAACAACTACCGCCTCACCCTCTTCCATGGTGAACGACAACGAACCCTCGAAGCCATCTCCACTGGAGGCGGAATGATTATCGTAGAAGCACTCGACGGCATTCCCGTTCATTTCACAGGCGATCTCTACGAAACCATCCTCATTCTCAAAGAAAAAGGAGATTCCCTACTAGAATCGCTCACCTCCAAGCCTCAGTTTGAGAATGTTCAAATCTGCGCCAGCGAAAACCTCTCCCTCCTACAACTTTCTAGCCGCGAGCAACCAGCCCAAGAACTCCTCACCTCCCTTTCCCAAAACCCCGCCGTCGAATCTCTTGCAATCCTCGCCCCTGTCCTTCCGATTTTAGGGAAAAACAACCTCACCGTCCCCTTCCTCTCTTGCAAAGAAATGCTCGCTTACCGCGAACAAAAAGGAGGCACCCTCACCCTCGCCGAGCTCGCCGCTCACTACGAAGCCGCTCGTGGAGGCATCACCATCGCCGAAGTCCGCCAACGCATGGAAAATCTCGTAACAGTCTTCGAAAACTCCATCACCACCGGCCTCGGCGGCACCGAATTCGAAGACCGCATCCTTCCCTGTCAGTCCGGAGGTTTTGAAGAAAAACTCAAAGACGGCCAACTCATTCCCGGTGATGTCCTCAACCGGATCATCCTCTACGTCAGCGCCATGATGGAAATGAAAAGCTCCATGGGCGTGATCGTCGCCGCCCCCACAGCCGGCTCCTGTGGCGCTCTCCCCGGAGCCGTCTTTGGAGCCTCGGATGCCATGGGCTGGGACCGCGCTCAACGAGTAGACGCCATGCTCACCGCCGGCCTTATCGGCGTCTTCATCACCGCTCATTCCACCTTCGCCGCCGAAGTCGCCGGCTGCATGGCTGAATGCGGTTCGGGCGCTAGCATGGCCGCCGCCGCCATCACCGGACTAGCAGGCGGAAGCCTAGAGCAACAACTCAGCGCCGCCTCCCAAGCCCTGCAAAACTCTTTCGGCATGACCTGCGACACCCTCGCAAATCGCGTAGAAGCCCCCTGCCTCGGCAAAAACGTCATGGCCGCCACCAACGCCCTCTCCTGTTCCAACATGGCACTTGCCAATTACCAACATCTTGTTCCCCTCGACCAAGTCATCGACGCCATGCGCGAAGTCGGCAACCTCATGCCTCGAGAAATCTGTTGCACCGGTCTTGGCGGCCTCGCCGTCACCCCAGCCTCTCGCGAAATCGAACAACGCCTCCAATCCTGCGGCTGCAACTCAAACAAAAAAACACCTTCCGCTCCTCTCAAAAGCGAACTCATCTAAGCCTCTCCCCACGCCCATCCTAAGCAAGCTCCTCGCAGAGAACTCAATCTCGAGATAACTTCACTTCGAAGCGTTGGCCTGACCATCCATTCGCCTGATCACGCCCTTCCACAAAGACCGTCTGAGTCGCACTAGGCACTTTTACCGTTTGAGATCGAGTGAACGGCTGCTCATTGGCATGATCATGTCCAAGCACCCGAATCCCCAATTGCTGATCTTCCCCATCCAGAACCCGCCAAGCATCTGCATATCGCTTCGGAGTATCGTATGGACTGGATAACGTCACCTCAAATCGCCAAGCATCACCTTTAACAAGAGTCGCAGTCACAGCGAGAACTTCCGGAAATTTATCCCCATACACAACAGCCTCAGAATCACTCACAAACACTTGGTTCGAAAAAACTGCAGAATCATCGCAACTCAGAGAAAAAACCGTCGGGACAACACAAAGAAAAAATAAGAGCCGTTTCATAAACTAATCTACAACTGTATGATAGCACAGTTCCCATCACAGCGAAAAAATGCAATTTTCATATCCCTTTGAAAACCCCCTCAACCCTCCGTCCTAAGCACCGCCTCCTTCATCATCACTGATCCTTTTTCGCTTTTTTACTCTTAGTCTTAGCCTTGCCATCCTTGCTCATTGGCAAAGGCGCAATCCGAACCTCCGCCGCAGGAACAGGCTTTCCCAAAGCCCAAAAAACTCCATTCACCATCACTCGCATCGAAGGCTCCACATGAAAATCTCCCGGATGACCCAGCGAAGTCGTAAGTTTCCCTAATGACTCCTCACCCTCCATTGAAGCAGAGAAAAACAAACTAAGGCAAAAAATCAGAACAATCTTACATCACACCAACTCCTAAAAAACACCCAATGCTCTTCCGCAACAGACTCATCCATCAGAAAAGTCACCCCCTCACCAACGCTACGACTCACCA
>CAZUEC010000025.1:4405-12562 GCA_964618865.1 uncultured Roseibacillus sp.
CTCACCAACGCTACGACTCACCATCCCCCTGTTCAACATGAGGCTCAATATCGATAGGAGAAGCACGCTTTTCAATCTGCTCGATAGAATTATCTTCATCTTGCACCGGAACCACATTGATATCGACTTTGACCGGCACCTCCCGCAAACCTGAAATAATCGCTCTTAATTGCTCGATAGTCGCATCGTTCAAGGTTTGCGGCTTAGCATAATCACTTCCTGCTTCCGCAATTCCTTCTCGGATAACATTAAGACCTTCTCGGAATTCTTGCAACTGAGCCACCACCCGAGTCACCGGATCGTTTTCTCCAGCACCACCAAGCACTTTCTGTTTGCGAAACTCAGTTTTGATCTCCTCCCAACGAGCAGCTTGCCCTTCATCTAACAAATTTTCCATTTCACGGAATTTAAGCAAATTCGCCTCAGCTCCTGTCGTTAGATTTTGCGCTTCATTCTCGTAGCTAGAGATAACTAACTCCTGCAACTCTTCATCCGTCATCAAAGGCACCACCTTTTCGGCAATGCGATTCATATTCCGGTAAGACCCTTGCAACTTAAAGGCAGGCTCAGTGCGATAAGCTTCTTCCTGTGCCGCACTCGCGATATATTCCAAATTCACTCGCAAAATAGTATCGCGCACTTGATAGAGTAACTTCATCCCGCGCACAAATTCTTCGATTTCTCCAGGAGTGTAATTCCCCTCGAAATCCACTTCTTCTAACTCTGCACCCTGCGCCATCTTCATCACCGCACGCACATCCTTCAACCCGCTAGCAGCTAACTTAGATAAAGTGCTGTTAGAAGTGAGGCAATTTTCAATGTAACTATCTTTGAAAGCCGCCTCGTGACTGCCAAGAATATCTCCAAGATTATAGGTATCAGCACGGTTCGCAAGCATGTCAGGAATCTGAAACTTCCCTCCACTCTCAGTATAAGGGTTTCCGGCCATCACCACCGCCACCTTCTTCCCTTTCAAATCATAGGTTCGCGCTTTACCCTGATAAACCCCTTCAATCTTACGCTGGGCATCACAAAGGCTAATGAACTTCTGTAAAAATTCAGGATTTGTATGCTGAATATCATCCAGATAAAGCATCACATTATCTC
This sequence comes from uncultured Roseibacillus sp., assembly GCA_964618865.1. Lineage (GTDB taxonomy): Bacteria > Verrucomicrobiota > Verrucomicrobiia > Verrucomicrobiales > Akkermansiaceae > Roseibacillus. The sequence continues at coordinate 5,513 of CAZUEC010000025.1, forward strand.
CCATCTCCAAAGCCATGTTCAACTTTTCGAGCTCTTCACTCGCAGACATATCGCTCGCCAGAGAAGGATCTAACGAAACCACATGATGACCCAATGCCGGACCGTTAACTTTCACAAAGGTTAAGCCTAAACGATTGGCAACATACTCCATCAAAGTCGTCTTTCCGTAACCCGGAGGAGAGATCAGCAGGAGCAAACCCATTCGATCAGTACGAGAATCCGCATCGGCAGTTCCAATTTGCTTGGCGAGATTGTCTCCGATGACTGGTAGAAAAACTTCATCCAAAAGGCGGTTACGCACGAAAGCACTCATCACCTCTGGCTTAAGCTCCTCTAACTTCATCTCTGCACGCTTAGCGATTACGAGACTTTTCTTGAGGTCGTTAAATTGATGATAAAGCGGCAAAACCTCCTCTCGAAAGCGAGCCACTCGCTCCAAAAAATCATTGTAATGCAGCTTCAGAACACCTTCCTCGAGAAGAGGATGAGAGCCACGTAACCCGACCACCTCCACCGCCAACCCAACATGCTTGACTTCGCGTTGCTCGTATCCACCACGCGCTAAGTGCGCTGCTGCCTCAATGAGCACCCCAGATGCCGTCTCTCCTTCGAGAATACCGCGCAACCAATCCAAGGCCAAGGAGTGACGAGCCTCCGCCCGACTCAACTCAGCCATCGCACTCTCAAAAGTCTCACTCGCACGCTTCGCAGTGAGCTCACTCTTCAAATGTTTAATCGCAGTCGCAGCCTCCTCAGAAACGATGAAACCAGCCCCTTCTCTCAGTTGCGCAAAGAGATACTCCGATACCGCTTGTGACGAAACCCGTTTCGCAAACCGAGAACGAGCAAGCTGATCTGCAAGCGTCTCTCCCAAAGCCACCTCCAATTCATGCCGGCTCTGCTCCTTTTCACCAAAGGCCTTCAAACGCTCCCCATGCCCCGCAATTAAACGAGCAATTTCATCCTGCCCCTCTTGATCACGATCAGCCCAAAGAACCATTCCTGCTCCCCGAACCAACGGGCTGAATCGTAACAAGCCAGCATGACCCGCGATCGGAACAAGTGCTTTTAAAATCTTAGCCGCATCCTCATCATGCACCCCCTTCACATAACCCTCTGCATAACGAGCCTGCATAAAACTCTGAACTTGCGGCAAAAATTCAGCCTCATCCTGACCTTCTAATCCCTTTTCTAACAAAAGAGAAGCCAACCATTCACCGCGATACAATTCTGGACTCTCACTAGCAACCTCAATGCTCCAAACTGGCTTTGTCACTAAAAAATCTTCACTACTAATTTTTTCGTAAAAATCAGTACCCGAAAGATGAAACCACATCTCTTCATCACGAGGAACAACCGAAAGCTCTAACTCCCGAGTATTGACTCCAAAAGCATGCTTCCCAAAACGAATCACATTCTGACCATCCACATAGAGCTCCTTGCGATCCTTCAGCTGACGAGCCCCATCTTCACGCAAAGTTTTAAGCTGAGTACGCAGATCATCGGCCTTCACCCCATCACCTAACTCTTTGAGGTCATCAACAAGCCCTCGAACTTTCTCAACCATGAGATCACCTGCAAAATAACCGTTAATTTCCTCAATCGATTCAAAAGTTTCAAGGCGACGCTCAATTCCACCCAAAATACGCTCAGCAGAGCGCAAAATCGAACCGGCCCGCTTATTACGACCATCAATGAGCTGTTGCTTACGACCTTCGAAAGCCTCGTAAACCTCTTCCCGCTTACCCACAAGCTTCTCCACATAATCATCAAACTCCGCAAAACGCCCCTCAAGCTCCTCGAGCTGCACCATCAACTTAGTTAAAGATTCATCACACTTCTCAGGAGTATCGCAAACCTCGAGGTAATTCACCACTGCCTGCGAAATCAACTTCATCTGAGCCCCGAACTGAGCCGAACCCTCCGCCTTAGCTAAAGCAGTGCGTTTATTCTTAAGATCAGCCCTTACGCCATTGAGTTCCGCATAAATACTAGAAATCCCATCAATAATAGCCGTGGTTTGAGTAGCATCTTCAATCTTAAGATTTCCAACGATCTCAATGAGCATTTCGAGTTCGTCACCAGCCTTATCCAAGGCCTCTCCAACCACATCGGCTTCAGTCACTTTTTTCAGGCCAGAGATCGCTTCTCCTTGTTCCTCAACAGCACGACGATAAGGAACCAAAGCTTCCTCTTTGAGAAGAAAGTCCACCGTCTTTTGAGAAGTCATCTCAGAAGCCTCCACCAACTGACTCTCCAAATCATCGACGGTCTCAGTCTTTGCATAACGCACATCACGCAGAGCAATGACTTCGCCACGACGCATCCGTAGCTCAGACAACTGATGAACAAAACCAAAAATATCATCCGGGGCAGAATGGCGCATCTTACTGAGCAGTTCCTCCACCATAGCCTGCACTTCCTTCGTCTGAACGGTAGCCGCTTGGCGTTGAACTTTAACCTTATCAAATTCTTCGAGAGCAGACTGCGCCGCACGATTGATTTCACGAACGGGCGCGGCGAGGTCCGCAGTCTCCTCTTTCGCTAACCAAAAATAAGAATCAGTTAAGTCTCCGGTGCGCTTGACCAAATCAAGATAAAGCCCCCCATAGCTATCATCCTTCCCCAGCAATGTAAGAACCTCACGACATTCCGACATCCCTCTCACAAGATCAGCATTACCAATTTTAAAGAGATAAGAACTCTCGTCCTGCTGCTGAGCAGCAAGAGCATCTTGATCAAGATAAGGGGTCGTCCAAACCTGCAAGGTATGATGTTTTTGCGCCGCTTCTTCAGTTTTAAAGTAAACCAATTCGCCATTGGGAAAAAGCGAATAACCATTGCAGATAATCGGCGTTTCCACCGACTGACTAATCAGATTATAAGAAAGCAGAATATAATCACCACTGATCCGATTGTAAAAAACGTAGAGCGTATCTTCGCCATTCGCAGAAGGAATACGGCGCTCAAACATCATACTCGAAAGCTCAGTATCAAAGACGCGTACCTCTCCAGTGAGAAGGAGGTAACCATTTGAAAAAATCAACCCTTGGTCATCGGGAAGAAGCACGCAAGAGTGACCAATAGCATCAATGCGTTTGACGTCTTGAGTCTTCTCATTATAGACAAAATAACGATGAAGCTCTTCTCGATAAGGAAGAATTTTAAGTAAGACCAAAGGCCCCACTTCAGCGTAGAAAATCTCCGCATCATCCAAAGACTGATCAGGATCATTGACCGGCTCGGCATAAATACCTTCACCACTTTCAGTATTATCTTCGACCTTAATGGTAAGGTCCCCTCCTACCGTTTCCACAAAGACCCGGTCATTGATCGAAACATGAGGATGCTCGCCTGCTCGTTGCATATCGCGGTGAGCACGCTTCCATTCGAACTCCTGCTGAGGAGGATATACAAACTCGTGGTCAAAACGATTTCCAACATATTCCAAATGACCGTCCCCAGGACGAAGCCACTTGAAGGTCTTAATGTCTTCGACTCCTTTCCCAATCCGCATGGTCATATAGAGATGGGCTCCAAGAACCATGAATTTTACGAAACGAGTCTCTTTATAGTATTTGTAGAGATACTTAAAATCATCTGAGAAGTTCCCATTACTCAAGACCTCCTCGATCGCAATGGGGTGAAACAAATGCTCTTCTGGATCATATTCGTAGGCTGCAAAAACGTCAGAAATCTCGGTCGTCTGCTTCAAACCGAACTGAATGTTATAACCAAAGAGAAAACGATTGCCGCCTACCGCAATAATGTCCCGTGGCACACAATTATGATCGGTTGTCACCCGTTCAGTCGCGACAAGTGAGGCCTCAACCGCACCAAAGATATCCTTGCGGGCTTCATTGAGAAGCCCAAGACGACGACGAAGATCTTCTCCGTGCTTCTCAAGCCGAGCACGAATAACCTCGTAGCTCCCCCCTTCTAACTGTTCAGCTTCTGACATCTAATTCGTTGTTTTTCTCCACTACTCTCTCAAATCTTCACGAATGGCCTTCAAATCATTGCGCCCTTCAGTCCGATACTCTCTCGTCAATAATCTTACTGATTGAATTTCCAAAACGACCTCTCGATGAACTCATCTCATCGCTAGACACTATCGCGTAAGCCAGTTCAGAAACTCAATTCAGATTGATACAAATTAACAAGATTCGCAGATCAATTCCCCCTTATCCAATCTTCTTCAACAGCTCCCCTGCCTTCGCATCAGATAAACCGAAGCGTTCGGCAGCACCTAGCATTCCAATGATCTTAGTGCGTTTTTCACCATTAGCATCAACAACGAGTTTCCCCAAGAGCGCAGAAACCGAGAGATTCTTAAGATCTTCACTTTCTATTCCGAAATCCTGAATCCAAGTGGCCAATTGACCTTTGAAGTAATCAGGATCCCCATTAAAGAAGGTCTCTTTCACATCATCGATGACGCGGCTATTATCAACAATCCGATCAACAACCTTTCCGGTAGTAATTGAATTCGTAATGCGATCAAAGAACTCAGTCTCACCACCCACGATATCGATGTTCGCACTCTTGAGAGCCTCGCCCACGACCTTCGCTTGTTCAGCAGCAATCTGACGCTGAACATCGATCTCGGCGAGCTCCACATCTTTTTCTTTCTCAAGTTCCAACTTGAACTCTTCATGCTCTTGACCAGCTTCTTCGAAGAGCTTCATAGCCGCTGCCTTCAGCTCAATCGCTTCCGCATCGGCCATCCCCTTAGCCTTCAAAACTTCCGCTTCACCCAATCCAGTAGCAGCGGCTTCCTTCGCCACAGCCTCGGCAAGCATCTTCTTAGCAAGAGCCTCTTTTTCAGACGCAGTCTGCTCTGCTTCTGCCGCAATCACTCGCTGCTCTGCTTTCATCTCTGCAGCCTGGCGACCAGCCTCAGCTTCTTTGACCACTTCATAAGCCTGCTCGTCGGCAGCCAACTGAGCCGCTTCCTTCTGGGCTTCAGCCTCTTTAATACGGCCAATGAGCTGCTCCTGAGCTTGCGCCTCCGCAAGGGTGACAGTGACCTGCTTTTGACGATCTGCAGTAGCAAATTCCTCCGTATCCTTGATTCGCTGCTGCTCCTCGACCACCCCTTTTTCAACCGCCACTCGTTCGCGAATCACTTCTTGAATCTCCTTCTTCTGAATTTCGACCGCCTTGTCCGCTTCAATTGCTTTGAGATCAGTCACTCGTTCACGCTCGATCTCTTCTAGCTTACGCTCGCGTTCAACTCGCTCCAACTCCACCGCATCGGTGCGCTCTTTATTGCGAAGAGCCACAAGAACTTGGCGTTGTTTATTCTCATCAGCAATTTGAATCTCCTCCTCAGCCGCAATGCGAGCTTGCTCACTACGTTGACGCTGCTCTTCTTGCACCTTGGCAGTCTCCGCTTGCTCACGAGCTTTCACCGTTTCCACTTCTCGCAGTTGCTTAGCTTCGGTCTCCGCTAATTGACGCTCCAGCTCAAGAATCGCTTCACGTGCTTCGACATCCTGCTGCTTAATCACACGCTCTTTATCACGTTCAATGTGGTTAGAAAGCTTGGCTTGTTCCGCAGTGAGGCCTGTAATTTTCTTAATCCCTTCCGCATCAAGAATGTTGTCGGGATCGAGCATCTCAACAGGAGTTTGCTCAAGATAATCAATGGCCGCATCATCGAGCACGAAACCATTGAGGTCAGTCCCAATAACCTTCAAAATTTCATCTCGAAAAGTATCACGATCTTCGTAAAGAGAAGTAAAATCGAAACGCTTACCGACTGTTTTGAGAGCCTCTGAAAACTTAGCATCAAAAAGAGCGCGAATTTCAGGTTCGCTAGAAGCACGTTCGCAACCGACACTTTCCGCAACACGTAAGACGTCCTCAGCAGCATTATTAACACGCACAAAGAAAGCCACCTTGATGTCCGCCCGCATGTTGTCTCGACAGATCAGACCGTTGCGACCAGTTCGATCGACTTCAATCCGCTTCAGAGAGATATCCATAAGGTCTGCCCTGTTCGCAATTGGGATCACAGGACCACCATTGAAAAAAACTTTCGTTCCACCAATCCCGGTGCGAATAAGAGCAGTCCCTTTCTCTACTTTTCGATAGAAAGTGAGAAAAACAAAAGCTCCAAGGAGGAGAATAGCAACGACAGCAGCAGGCAAAGCCCACGCTAAAATTTCTAACACAGCTAGGGTAAACAAGGGTATAATCATAGTAATTGTTGTTTTTTAGATTTTATTTTTTTGAGATTCTTGCTCTGTCAGAGCAGCAGAGTGCACGACGAACTTGTCCTGCTCTTTATCGTAATCGATGACGAGGATCCGATCTCCACGTACAAGAGCTTCATGCCCTTCAGGAAGAATCGCATTCAGTAAAGCAGGAGCGCCTTTATCACGCGGCACTTCAACTTGACCAAAGTTATGATCCAAAATTCGACTCTTCACCGCACCACTAAGCCCAATGAGAGGCTCTTGATGCTCTTGATCATTCTTGATTGCACGCATCAAAGGACGCAGAGGCTGAGTGACCAATTTAACCAGAATAGCGCTTAAGACAAAATTTCCCACTAACATCCCTGCCGCGATCCAACCACTATCATTAGGATTAAAGAGATAATTCGAAGCAATGGCAGCGGCCCACATGAAGACAATGAGCAAACTGAAGATAATCATCACTGGAACATCTTGCGCATTCACAAAACGAAACATTATCCCGAAAATACCCTCAGAACCCCCACTGCCCCCCCCTTCGGCGTCCGCTTCGAAGTCAGAATCGAGATCAATATCAAAAGTGTCTAAATCGACCGCGCCTAATAGAGTCAATGCCCAATAAACAAAGACTGCTCCCAAAAAAATAGAGAGAGGCAGATTGTAAAAGAGTATTGCTTGTTCCCAGAGTTCCTTCACGTCGCAATCATCTCAGCGAAAAAGTCACATGATGACGATTATAATCCACCATCAGATTTGGAGCCTGAGTTCCTAAAAAAGATTTTTGGGATGATCCTAGACCGTTTTCCAAAAGTTTGTTCGTTTATCGCCGAGAGAGAATTTCTTGAGG
>CAZUEC010000026.1:0-4357 GCA_964618865.1 uncultured Roseibacillus sp.
TCAAGAAATTCTCTCTCGGCGATAAACGAACGAACTTTTGGAAAACGGTCTAGTTTCGAGAGAGATGAAAAGCACTGGAAGCAGAGCCATAAAGGCAGAGGGTGTTATCTAGCATGGTTCCGTTCCCTCCGGGTTCAGGCGTGGACTTCAAGCGAGCAACGAAGCGTCCCCATTCTTCGCAGAGGAAGCGGTGATAAGTGCCAAACCGTTCCCAACCACCAGGTGCCTTCACCTGATGAGAGAGGGCATGACCAAGAATGGAACCCACTGCGCGCGCCAGCCGATCACTGATGCCGATATTCACTTCGCATCCAATCTGATAGGTCACGGTGCGTGTGGAATCAGTTTGGAAGGCGAGGAAGATCAGCTCAAACATCGTCCTGAGATAATTCCGTGGATCCTCAGCGGTGATCTCAAGATTGAGATGGTCTGCATTGACGGTTGGCAGCGGAATTTTGAGCCATTCCTTGGCCTTCTCGACCTTCAACTCGGTCTCCCGAACTGAGAAGCAAAGACCTGATCAATGGAAATGCTATTCTCTTATACTCGCCTTTTCCTCCTGTGTTGGCACCAGTTAGAAACTGGTCGGCATTGGAGTTTCCATGCACGGAGGCTACTTCTTTGGCAAATAGGGATCCTTGGGCTTCTTTGTAAGCTTTTCGAGAAGTGCTGCAGCTTGCGAGTTAGGTTGGATTTGAGTATGGCAGAACTCTAAGAAGGATTGCCTTTGTTCTGGGGGACAAGATTCATAGGAGGCTAGGAGGAGCTTGTGATTCAAAGCCCAATGTGTGGAATTGAAGTCTTCGTAGAAAAGGCGAGGATGTTGTAGTGCAAAGGCAGTGAGAGTTCGGAAGTATTGTTGTGGGTCTTTTTGATGCCAGATTTGTAGGAGGTGGCGTCCGCGATGGAAGCGATCATTCGGCTTAGGTTCTTGGTGGCTCGTTGCGTGGTTGACCTCTTCAGATTCGACGGAAGAGGAATTGGTGGTAGCGAGAGGTTCAATGAGGGGAGTGAGGGAGCGTAGATCGAGTGCGAGGGCGACCTCGAATACGGTCTCGAGACGCCCATAGTTTTTCGGAATACGCTCTTGGAGGTAGTTGAGAGCTTGCTTTCGATTTTTAGGGGAACGGCTGGCATGAAGCGCAAGCAGGTCTAAGTAAGGGTCGAAGGAAATAGTGGATTTTTCATCGAGTTGCCTTTGCAGAATAGACCAAGAGTCAGGGTGACGATTGCGCAGCAAGATAGCGGTGGTGACTGCAGTTGGTATTACTTGCGGCATTATTTCGTCTTTTTCGTTTTTGGGATCGATCGCGAGTCGGGCAAGGAGCTCGTCTATGCGAGTATCTGGAAAATGAAGAGGGTTTTTGAAAGGGATGAGAAGGCTTAAGGCCTGGTTTCGTTGGTTCCAGCCTTCATCGGGAGAATCGGCGAGGGCGAGAAGAGCAGTAAGGAGTTGGGGCAGTAGTTCGGGAGCGTGATCTTGAACTGGCTTTGCAATCGGAAGGGCGAGTTCTTGCCACTCTAAAGGGGTGAAGCTCTGCGCGAGGTGGATGACTGTCTCGGGATCATGATTAGCCAGGGTGTGGAGAGCTTGACGTCTTTGTTGTAGGTCAGGTGCGTTGTGGAAGCGCTCTGCGAGCAGAGCGTGATAGGCTTTGGGATGATATTGAGGAAGTTGTTTGAGCGCCCATAAGCCTTGATAAGTATTTTCGAGAGCCTTTTTTGCGAGTTGGTCCTGATTTTTGAGAAGGTGAAGGCGGTCGAGACTTCGTTTCAGGGGGGCGCGGAGGGAGGCCGTGGGGAGGAGGTGTTTGAGATTGCGGAGACGAACGAGTTCGCAGTAATCGGGTAGGTCGTAGAGAGCATTTTGTGCATTCCAATCATGAGCGACCGCTTTTTCTTGAGGGGCAAAATTTTCTTCGAGCTCGGTAAGGCGTTTTTCGGAAGTGTTAGGTTGAGGGATGTGTTCTTGAAATTTTTGTAGGTCAGGCAAGAGCTTCAGGAGGCCAACTTCACCGGTCATTTCGAAGAGCCAAGAAATGAATTCAGGAGGAATAGGAGTTTGCTGATGTTTAGTTAGGAGTTGTCGAGTGGATGCGACAAGGTGATGACGTGCACCGGAATTGTGGCGTGGTTTGAGTTTTTCTTTTTTTGAGGTAGCTAAGTTCTGATGCTTGAGTGAGGAGAGGGGCCATTGTTCAAGATTGCTCAGATGAATAGGGAGTTGTGTGTTGATGAGCCAAGAAGAGAAGTTGAGCATGACCTCGCGATCGTATTCGGCAGACCAACGTTGACTAATTGGGTAGCCAGCCCAGTGGTTGGCATCGGCGAGAATGCGCTTATGCTCGCCGAGAAAGTAAATAGAACCCCGACCATCAGCAGAGGAGCTCATATGGGAGAAGCCTTCTTCTTCTGTAGCATGGCTCCGCAGTTGGTCGAGCCACCAGATGGTGTCGGCTAAGTGGCGAGCCAGAGGAGCTGTGATGGAGAGATTACGGAGTTCGTATCCGGTCTGGTCGGAAAGAGGGCTTGAGCCGACTATGCCATGGCTGGAGCTATTGATGACGAGAAGTTGGGGGGCAGGCACCCCAAAGGAAATGGCAAAAAGCTCATTGATTGAGGTGTAGCTTTTATCTGAAATATAGCGGGAGACTAGCCAGCCGGATTTAGGAGGAGCGGTGCTGTCCTTACTGAAAAAGAGTTGATGTGTTTGGCGGTGTTCTTTGCTGCGATTCTTATCGACGAGTTGAAGAGCAGCTTCTTTTGCAGGAAGGTTCCAGAAGTTCTCAGGAAGCATGTTAGGAGGGTTGGTCTCGCGTTTGACGTCATAGTGGTTGCGGCCCTTACCCATGAATTTCCAGAGATTGGTATCGGTGAGGGTAGAGGAATCGACGGGATTGAATGGCAGAGGTGAGGAGGAGTTAGGGGTAGAGGTTTCGGGGGTAGAAGTAGGCGAAGAAGAGGCGGGCTTGATTGGAGCAGGGGGCTTGAGAGCATATTTGAGCGGATTTGTGAGTTTGTTAAGCTGCTTCCAAGCTTCCTTGTTCTTGAGACGAAGAAGGTGAAGGTGAGTGTCGGGTTCACTAGGGTTGTTAAATTTTTGTTTTTGCGTGTTCCAGTGGAAGGTGGCAGTGGGGTCGATCGTGCCGTCAGGGTTTTTGGGGCCGAAGATGATTTCGGGTAAATTGTCGTTGTTGAGATCGCGACAGTCAAAGGACCAGCTACGTGATTCTTCGTAATCGTCATGATGCCATTCATAGAGAACATTGAGGAGGGTTTTGGGTTCTAGTTCGACGGTTTTGATGTGTAGAGTTTTGACGGAGTAGTCGTCGTGTACGCCCCAGTTTGTAGTGTCAATCTGTTCGAGGATGCCGTCGTTGTTGATGTCAAATAGGAAGCCTCCACTGATCATATTGTTGCCTCCAAAAATCCATTGTTCTTGACCATTCTGATCGAAAAAGGCCAGGACCCATTTTTGCATTCGGGTAGCATTTGGAGAGTTGTAACCGTCGGCGTTAGGGCGAGCGTCAGCGATGATCTCGACGGTAAGATTGGGGTTTGTTTCTGGGGGGTAAGAGCCGTTTTTGAGGAGAAGATCTTTGATTTTTGATTGGCGACGCGATGCGGAGAGATTGTCGTCATTGTCGAGTTCATGGAGTGGCCAATTGTCGTCGAAAGATTGATAGAGGAAGGCTGTGAGAGGTGGTTTTCCATCTCTTTGAGGGCATTTGAAAAGACGAGAAAGGTTCTGAAAGGTTTGGCTTTGAGCAGGAGAGGGCTCTGGGAGGACCAACTTACCGTTGTGGAGTAGCTTTTGGGCGGCGAAGATACGGGTAGCCGGGTCGCGAAGCTCTTTGAGGTCGAGTTGACGTTGTTTGAGTTCACTAAGAGCTATAGTGGGTAAAAGGATGAGGGCGAGGAGGAGTTTCATAGTGCGGATAAGAAATAAACGATTCAGAGAGCAGTTTTTGTAGGGAAAGAGTTTTTTAAAGAGCGGGAAGATTGAAAATCAGAAGAAAGAATTAGTAGTTATTCTCTCCAAGGTTGCTTTTGTGCCAAATAGAAAAAAGAGGGGGCACTTTCCTTCTCGCTGAAGGGGTTTTGGAGATACTGAAAATGTGATGAGAATTTTTCTAACTCAATGGACGCTAGCCCTAGGTATGGCTCTTTCTTTGCCTGCTGAAATTGGCTAGACCCGCACTTGGAACTCTGCTGATGGCAGGGCTTTGGAAGGGAAGCTATTGGAGGCCACTAATGAGAAGGTCGTGGTGGAAAGAAACGGTCGTCCGGTCACCATTGCCTTGAATCTTCTTTCGAAAGAAGACCAAGAGTTTGTGAAGGAGTTGGTGGTTCAGTT
>CAZUEC010000026.1:4457-12401 GCA_964618865.1 uncultured Roseibacillus sp.
GAGAAGGAGGGGGTGGAGTTTCGTTTTACGGTTTTTCCTGATGTGGGGCACAGCGGGATTCATTGGAAGCTGGCGAAGGAGCCAAAGGTGTGGGAGTGGTTGATCGAGCAGCAGAAATCGTAGTGTGGCTCGAGCACTGAGTGATTGAGCGGGGAGAAGGGCTCGTTGAGTTTGAGTTTAAGCTCTCCGACTGCGATTTCTGGATTTTTATAAGACTCGCAATGGTTTTGCGATGGTTTGGGGCTGGGTTTGACCGGAAGTCACGCTAGGTGAAAGGGCTTTAAATGCTTAAAATTAGGGGAATTACAAAAAAACATCACTATTATTATAAATAATTAAAAATAGTTATTGAATATTTTTATTATCGGTTCATATTTTATTTACTCTCCTATGAAAGCAATACTTATTTTAATTCTAATCGTCTTTAGTTGTGCGGTGCCTTTTGTTCTAACGGAAAGGTTGGCCCAATCTACATTGGTTGTCTCTAATGAGGCTTCTCAGCAGGAGGTGCCTTCGCAAGGCGCCAAAACTGATTCAGGTAAATTTTTAACTTGGGTTATTGAGACTGTGAGAGGCTTTTCTGAGAGAGCTCTTAAAAAAGAGACTGCGCAGGTTAGAAATCAGGGCATTGTTGGCCTCTAAGGGCTTACTTCGTCCGGTAAGTGAGCGGCATTTGTCCCTATAGGGTGAGCTTTATTCGTGGGAACGAAAGGGACTAATGCCTTTTTTAGGCGGAGTTGATTTACTGACTCGGAGAGAGATTTAGCATGATAGGAGAGATGAATGCTAAGTCTTAAAGTCTCGGAGTTGAAAGATGACGCAAGCGATTGCGAAGAGGCTGAGGTCGAGGCCTAGGAGGAAAACGAAGTTGTCGGCGAGTTTGGCCCAAGGGAAGTTTTCTTCAAAAGCGAAGAGCCAAGTGCTCATTTTATATGTGATAAAATTGGCTTCGTAGGGTTTGAAAATGGGAAACTCTTGTAAGACCATATCGAGAAATAACACGCTGAGTGCCATGATAGTGGCAGTGGCAGGTTTCATTTTCATACAGGAGAAGAGGAAGCCGACTGCGGAGATGGTGCACATGCTGACTCCGATTAAGAGAGCGGCAAGGATAAGCCGAATCATGCCGGGCCCCCATTCTTCGTAGACGGCAAAGAGTCCCATTTTTGGAGAGAAGGCTAACATCCCGCCATCAAAGCCTAAGGCGATGACGGCCATGGCGTAGCCGGTGATACCAACGAAAATGACGAAGGTGATGGTGTAGAGGCAAACGGAGATGAACTTAAGGAGTAAGACGCGGAAGCGTGATACTGGTCGGGCTAGGACCATGCGCATATTTCCGTCTTCAACTTCTTTGGCGACGATGTCTCCGGATACGAGGGCGAAGTAGATGGAGCCTAGGAGAAAAAGGCTAAAGGCCATGACCATGAAGGTGACAGTTAATGAGCTGAAAAATTGACTGGCTGCTAATCCGTTTTGGAGCATGAACTCTTCTTGTTGAGAGCGAATGGAGTCGATTTGGAAGGTGATTAAAAGGATGAGTTCGAAAACGAGAAAGACGCCGTAACCGACGTAAGTTCGGCGGCGGGCGAAGAGTTTGGTGAGTTCACCTCGGAGTTGGGTCCAAAAGATCATCGGGTGACTTTGCGTGAGAATTCAAGATAGAGATCTTCGAGAGAGCGTTTGACGCGTCGTACTTCACGAACTTGCCCTCCTTTTTCAACGGTTCGTTTAACGAGGAGTGCGATATCGAGATCTTTGGGAAGAATGAGTTTTTGGCTTTCGACGGTGCCGGCAAACTCTTGAGCTAATTCAGTGAGAAGGATTGGGGGGTCTACTTCGAGATGGAGAACAAGGTGTTCTTCTTCGAGGTCAGCACTGCTTCCGTCGAAGACTTTTTGGCCTTCTTGGAGGATGACAACTCGGTCGCACATCTGTTCCACTTCGGCGAGGAGATGGCTATTGAAGAGGACGGTCATTCCACGTTCTTGACGCAGACTGAGAATGAAATCGCGAAACCATTTGATGCCCTCCGGGTCGAGGCCATCGGTGGGTTCGTCCAAGAGAAGGACTTTGGGTTCGGGAAGGAGGGCTTGCGCGAGGGCAAGTCGCTGACGCATACCATGGGAGTAGGTGCCTACTTTGGAGTGAATGCGGTCATCCATTTCCACACGGAAGACAACGTCGTCGATATCGGACTTTGACACGCCGCCCGAGTAACTGGTGAGGATCTTGAGGTTGTCGTAGCCGCTCAAGTAGTCGTAGAAGCCTGGGCTTTCGAAAATGGCTCCTACTTTTTGGAGAGCTTGTGCGCGATTTTGCTGTACGGAAATGCCATCGATACGAGTCACTCCGGTATCGGGGGCGATCATTCCTAACAGAATTCCTAGAGTGGTGCTTTTCCCTGCGCCATTGTGACCAAGGAGGCCAAAAATTTCTCCTTCTTTTACTGAAAATTCTACGTTTCGCAGTGCGGGTTTGCCGGTGAATTTTTTTTCTAACCCTTCAATCTCTAACATCATTGTTTTAGTTTTTAGCATGCCCCAAGGCTCCTCCGCCTACTGAAAATTTGACTTCATCATCGGTTCGAAAATCGCCGTAGAGTAGGTTGGTGCCATTCCGGTCGCCATGGAAGGCTTCCTTGTCCCCAGCGAGAGGAATTTTGGAGGCTTGGTTGCCTCCGAAAAAGTTCATTCCTTCTCGAGCGGTTCCGCTTACGACGTTGTTCCAAGCGTAGCTGGATCCTGATTTTCGGAAGAATTCACGGTCGGCAGGGCATTGAAAGATATCGGGATTGGAGTTGTATTTCAGTAAGACGGTTTCTAGGACTGGGATGTCGGCGTTGCGGCTAGAGCGCATGGACCGGAGGTCAGGAAGACGGCCATGGTGATCGTTGGTGAAGGAGTTGAGGGCGAAGCCGATTTCGCGGAGGTTATTTTGGCAACGGAGTTTTTGGGATTTATTGATCAATCCACGTCCGATGGGGAAGACGACTGTTCCTAAGACTGCGATGACGCTGACTACGATAAGGACTTCAGGAAGGGTGAAGCCACGTTTCATCGATGGCCTCCTCCTTGGAAGGGTTGGTCGCGGATGCCTTGCATGACTTCGTTGGTGGCTTTGAGGAAGGGGGCGAGCTCCATTTTCGTTTCGGCATTTGCGTTTTCGAAGTAAGCCTTCATTCCGTTTTGCGCGATGCGTTCTATGATTTTGGGATCTTTTGCCATCACCATTTTCATGCGTTCTGCGGTGGTGCCATTTTCTAACTCACGGAATCCTCGCTCGATGAAGTCACGCCGAGCTTCGGGGGTGAGGGCATCAAGAGCTTCGAAGAATCTAGTAAATGATGCTGCGGTGAGATCGACAAATTGAAGTCGTTCGCTGGTGGAGAGTTTGTTGAAAAAAAGGTCTAGGGTCGGACGGGCTTGTTCTTGTCCGTTTAAGTCGAGTCGGTTGACGACTGAGGCAATGGATTGGATTGCTTGATAGCGTTGTTTGGTGATCTCGTCGTTAGGAAGGTCTCCAAAGTTGGAGAAATCTTCCATTTTGGATTCGTTTACCAATTCTTCAATGCGTTGTGGAGTTGCTTGATGAGGGGCTAACAGGGCCTTGATGCCGTAAATTACTAACCACAAGGCTAGGAGGCCTCCGATAAGTTTTGTGAGTAGTGCCCAATGTTTCATGGCCGGAACCTACCCTTAACCGGCGGGAGCGCAACCGATGAAATTTGAGTAAGTATCGAGGGTTGAGGATGAGTTTTTTAAGCTCTGAGGAAAGGGAGAGGGAGGGGGTGATTAAGTGCGGGAAAATGAAAGCCTCCGTTCGCGATGAAAAGCGTTCTCTTTCATCGCAGAGTCACAGAGGAGGCAAAGTGAACGCAGAGATTGACGAGTCAGAACTTTTTATTTTTGTGATTTTTGGGCGTTTTTCTGCAAAAAACAGCGAGATTTAGGTGATTGAAGGCTCTCATCTCCCGAACTTGATTGCCTTGAGGTGGAGGGGGGTGATCTGTGGGTTGAGGAATGGGAAGGTGGGAGAACATGAGGGCTTTTTGGAGGCAAAATTGATCTTTATTCGGTTTATTATTGAAGTCGGGATCGCGCGACATTTCACTTTAAAATATTATTAATTCATAGTCAGATTCTTTATAAAGTATTCACTGTTAATTTTTTAAAGAAGCGCAATCCTCAACTTGTGAAGACCATCAAGGGGAGAAAAATTCGCTATCTTGACCGCTCAAAATCAGTCTGTTGTGACTAGGTCGTCATGAAGAAGACTGCAACTGTTCTGTTCACTTGTTTGCTGGCCATCGCCTCTGTGGCGAAGGGAGATACTTATAAAACTCTGGTAGGTTACCGGGATTCGCTCAAAATACCGGCGGGGCAAACGGTGCTCGTGGTGAGTTCGACTTCTAATCTTGTGATTGGGGTTGAGCGTCCTGGAAAGAGGCCGCATCAGTTTCGTTTTGGGGAATTGGAGGGTGGAGTTGTGAATCGGATTCGGGTTTCGAGTTCGCGAAATTTCAATCTTTTGCCAACTCCAAGCGTGCATAACCCTGTGCCAATTGCAGGGCCTGCGACTTTGATTATGCGCACGGATGGGCTTCTTACGCTGTCTGTCCCTGAGAAGCGTCGTCGCTCTTCGGTGACCTCGAGTGGAACGGCGCGTCGATTCGTGCAGAATTAATGGCTGCCAAGGGCGAATTCGTTCGTTCGCGGTTGCGATCTGAATGCGATGCATCCTCGCTTAATGGTTGCGCTTTGCACAAAAGGCAGGGACGGTTTCGCTCGTCTCTGCAATGAACTTCAGCCGCTTACTCGCCAGCCGGTATCTCAATCCGGCTCGCTCTCATGTTTCCGTCATCACTCTCATTTCGTTAGTGGGGGTGATGTTAGGGGTCGCGGTTTTGATTATCGTGTTGTCCGTTCATGCGGGCTTTGAGCGTGACGTCAAGACGCTGCTTCTCGGTTTTTCTCCTCACATTGAGGTTAAGGAGACGGCTGGATTTGTGGAGGACTGGGATACTCTCCAGACTCGTTTGAAAAAAGTGGAGGGAGTTGCTGGGAGTTATGCTCTCATTCAAGACATTGTCCTTGTGGATGCCCCTGGTTATCGTAGCCCAGTTGGCTTCCGCGCTTTTGATACTCAAGATCAAGGGCAGATTGAAGCTCTCACTGAACTGTTAGATACGGAAGGTTATCCTGGGAGTCGGGCTGATATTGGGCTTGATGAGTATGCGGTGATTTCGCGGCAATTAGCACAAGATCTCTTTTTAACTGTTGGTGATAGTATCGAGGTTTATGCTTCTCGCAATTTTGATGTTGTAAAAGAGGAGTTTGAGCGGACGAATGCTAAGCCTCTTAAGGTTCTGAAAGAGGTTGAAATTGGAGAACTGCAAGTTCGTCTGAAAGAGCTGACCGGTCAGTTAGAGTTACCGATTTCAGAATTACAGAGTGTTTATGGAGCGCTTCAGGATCTTCTCGTCGGTGCTGAAGGTGCTCGAGAAGGGGAAGTTGATTTGGTGAATGGCGCTTTGATTGCGATTGAATCCCAAGTAGAGAAAGACGAAGCTGCAGGCATTTATCGGATAGAGAATCGCTTGTGGTCTCATCTTACTGAAGCATTGCAGGAGCTCAGGGCTTTCGATGTGGAGGGCGCGGATGCGAAGGGTTTGAAAAATTTACGTGAGATTGTGTTGCCCAAGAAATTGAAGGTGTGGGGAGTGTATGGAGATTCCCAACGAACTCCGGGACCGCAGATGTTTGTTCCTCTTCCTGTTGGACAGGAGTTAACTGGGCTGACTGCGGGGGTGCAAGCGGTTGCGGTGCGGGTGGATAATCCTTTCGTTGCTTGGGAGATTCAGAAAAATATCGATGCGGCCTTGGATGATAATTATGTGAGTGTGACTTGGATGGATCGACATCAAGCTCAGTTTGCTCTGATTCGAACTGAGCGGCTGATGATGACTTTTGCGTTATCGTTTATTGGTTTGATTTCTGCATTCTCGATTATGGCGGTGATGTATACTATCACGATTCAAAAGAGGCAGGAGATTGGGGTGATGAAGGCATTAGGGGCTACCGGTCGACAGATTTCATGGGTTTTTCTTTGGCAGGGATTAGTGGTGGGGTTCTTTGGGGCAATTGGAGGGGTGTTGTTGGCTTTGCTTGTGATTTGGCAGCGAGTGCCTATCCAGAAGGCGTTGGCGAGTGTTGGCTTTGATCCATTTCCGGCTGATTTTCAGGGTTTCAGTGAATTA
This sequence comes from uncultured Roseibacillus sp., assembly GCA_964618865.1. Taxonomy (GTDB): domain Bacteria; phylum Verrucomicrobiota; class Verrucomicrobiia; order Verrucomicrobiales; family Akkermansiaceae; genus Roseibacillus. The sequence continues at coordinate 10,717 of CAZUEC010000026.1, forward strand.
CCGGCTCGCATTATGCCCGGCTTCATGGTGACGGTTGCGCTGGCTGCGTGGGTGCTTTGTGGTCTAGCTGCTTTGTTCCCAGCATTGAAGGCGGCTAAGGACGATCCTGCGAAGTCCTTACGAAATCTATAGGGGCTATCATTTTTGGCTTTGAGTTTTTTCATTGTGTTATTTCGGCAAAAGAGTGCTCTCCTCGAGAACGGGTGGGGGGTAAACTTGAGAATGAGTTACTCGTGGTAATTACTGCAATTCGAGATGGAGTTTTGGATAGTCATTGATGGAGAAAAAGAAGGGCCTTTGCTCGATTTTGAGCTGCGCTCTCGTATTCGCGCTGGCGAGATAGATCCTGAACAGAAAGTGTGGTTTGTGGAACTCGAGGAGTGGACTGCGATTGGAGAGGTCGAAGTTTTTCGTGCGGAATTTCAGGCCCCAGTTCAAACCGAGGATACTGTGGAGGGTTATCTAGCAGGGTTGGAAGAGGAAGAGTTGGCACGCGAGCAGAGTTCTGTTCCGAAACCACCGCCGATCCCGGTGGAGATTTATCTATGGCGTCGCTTTGGAGCTCGGTGGTTTGATTACATGGCTTACATGGCGGTCTTTTTGATGGGGGTCGTTTTTTTTGAAGTGGATTTGAAAGGGCTTCAACAACGTTCTTTTTTTCCGGTGGTGTTGGTTTTGCCATGGATATTTTTAGAGGCATTGGCTCTTCATTTATGGGGGACAACCCCTGGTAAATGGTTGGTGGGTCTTCAGGTGAGGGGACCAGATTCTCAAAAACTAGGAGCGGGAGCAGCCCTTTTGCGGACGGTGCGTGTGTGATTCTTGGAATGGGTTTTGCTCAGGTTATTTTGCTTGGGATCTGTCATTTGGTTTCCTTGTGGTTTGCGGTTAAGAGGAAGGTTGTGCTTTGGGATACTTCCGTGGGGAATCGCTTGGTGCGAGAGAAGGATCTGCCGCGTAAGTGGGTGGCATTTGGGCTAGGGTTGTTGACTTCTTTCTTTATTTTGATGAGTGCGGCTTCGCAAATTGTTCTCTCGCAAGTGAGTTCTGAACCGAGCGCGGAATTCGAAGAGGTGCAGCGGAAGATTGAGCGTGTTTTTACTCCGGAAGAAGAATGAGGGGGTCTTCTTTTTACCAAGTCACAGAGGTTGCTTGCCAGTGAAGGCTTTGATCGGACAGCCTTGTTCTGTGCGCGATATCGTCTATTTCGACCTCGAGACCCAACGTAGTTTTAACGACGTCAAAGGCGATAAGTCTAGGATGGGAGTCTCGGTTGCGGTGACTTATTCAACCAAGGAGGGGAAGTACTTGATTTATGGTGAGGATGAGATGGATGCCCTCGTGGAGCAGCTGCGTAAAGCGGATTTGGTGGTGGGTCACAACCATATGGAGTTCGATTATCCGGTTCTCCAGAAATACACGATTTTGGAATTGCGAGAGCAGACTACTAATCTAGATACGATGCTCGACCTACAGGAGATTACAGGAAGACGCTGGAAGCTGGATGCGGTAGCTTCGGGTTCGCTGGGAATTGGAAAGAGCGCTTCAGGAGTGGATGCTCTCAAATGGTGGCAGGAGTATCTTAAGTCTGGTGAAGACAAAGCTCTCATCGATATTGCCGAGTATTGCGCGCTCGATGTGAAGGTTACCAAGTGCGTTTACGAGTATGGAGTGGAGCATGGGTT
>CAZUEC010000027.1:0-10494 GCA_964618865.1 uncultured Roseibacillus sp.
GATAAGGGGAGCGCTGCCGAGGAGGCTGGAGTGCAAGCAGAAGATGTGATCACTGCGGTTGATGGACGACAGATCGATAGCTTTGAGGAGTTAAAAACGGTTTTAAGTCGAGCGGGTGCTCACCAAGTGGTGAAGCTCGATGTTAGACGTCGAACGGGACCAGTCTCGTTGCAAGCTAAATTGAAGCCTAAGCCGTTAGAACGAAGTCGTCCTTCTCGACGTGAACGGATGATGAATCGGATGGATGAACGGGGGATTAGTCGGGTGCGAGATCGCTTTCCCAGTGTGATTCAAACCGATATGACTGTTCGTCCTGAGGAGTGTGGTTTGCCAGTGGTGGGAAGCGATGGCCGTTTGATTGGGATGGTGCTGGCGCGTGCTGGTCGTGTGAAAACCTATCTCCTACCAGTTGCTATGATCGCGGATTTGTTAGAGGAGTGATTTTTGGAAAAGGGTCTAGTGGTGTTGTTGGAAGGTGATGTTGAGTTCGGTAGCGAGTCGTTTGAGGCGAGGACGTTGCTTGGGTTCTAGCAGGACAAGCGAGAGGCCTTTTTTTCCCGCTCGTGCGGTGCGGCCGCTGCGGTGAGTGTAGTATTCTGCTTGGTCGGGTAGCTGGTGGTGAAGGACGAATGCGAGGTCGGCGACATCGATGCCGCGAGCGGCGACGTCGGTTGCGATGAGAAGGGGGACGCGCTTTTTTTTGAAGGCTCGCATAACCTTGTCACGTTCTTGTTGAGTGAGGTCTCCTTGGAGGACTTCGAGGGGGAAGTTCTTTTTACGAAGTTGGTTTCCGAGGGCGGTGGCTCCTGCTTTGGTGCGACAGAAGATGAGCCCACGTTCTTCTTCCCGTTGTTCGAGGAAGTCCATAATGAAGTCGTCTTTCTCGGCGTGTTCCAGGATGGTGTAACGATGTTCGATGTTGCGATTGACTACTTGGGTGTGGTCGACTTTGAGAAAAGGTGCTTTTGGAGAGAGATGATTTTCGACTAGGGTTTCAACTTTTTCGGGGAAGGTGGCTGAAAAGAGCCAAGTGCCTTTTCGTTCGGTTGTGAGTTTAAAGATTTCATTGAGCTGTTTTTGAAAGCCCATGCTTAGCATTTCGTCAGCTTCATCGAGGATGAGGTATTTAACGGTGGATAAGTTTAAGGCTTTTCGTTCGATGAGATCGAGTAACCGTCCTGGGGTGGCGACTACTATTTGAGTTGGTCTGCGTAGGGCCGCGACTTGGCGATCGATGGAGTCGCCACCGCTGACGACTTCGGTGAAGATTTGCGTTGAATACTTGGTGTAACGAAAAAGTTGTTTGCCAATTTGTTTGGCAAGCTCGCGGGTGGGAGCGACGACGAGTCCTTGGATTTCTTTTCCTTGAGGGTTGATTTTTGAGAGGAGAGGGAGTCCGAAGGCGGCGGTCTTGCCGGTGCCAGTTTGGGCTTGGGCGATGAAGTCGCGACCGTCCTTCGTGAGATGGGGGATGGCGTCGTTTTGGATTTTTGTGGGATTTTTAATACCAAGTTCTTCTAGCCCCTTAACGAGGTCAGGGGATACACCAAGAGCGAGAAATGGATTGGCCATAGGTAAGACTGGCTATCGGGAATTTTGATTGGAAAAGCGAGTGAAATAGAAGGTTGGGCTATTGATGGACGAAAAAGTAAGCGCTTCTGATTGAGTTTAGACTAGGTTATGAGGTCTTTCACCAGATGTCTGACAACGATCCCAATTTCAAATTACCTCCTAAAAAATATCACCCTAAAGGAATCACTTTTCTTTATGAGGATCGTGATATTTTGGTGGTTGAGAAGGTGAGTGGGCTTTTGACGGTCAGTAGTGAAAAAGTGCGGGAAAATACTGCTTTTTTCTTGCTGAATCACTATGTGCGGAAGGGGAATTTAAAGGGGCCGCAGCGTGTTTTCGTCGTTCATCGATTGGATCGGGATACTTCTGGAGTGTTGGTCTTTGCTAAAAACGAAAAATCGAAACGATTTCTTCAGGATCAATGGCACGAATTTGAGAAGCGGTATTACGCGGTTGTGGAAGGGGAGCCGCCCGAGAAGGAGGGGGTTGTTACTTCTTATCTCGCGGAAAATAGTATTCATAAGGTGTATTCGACGACTGATAAAAAGAAGGGGAAGCTTTCGAAAACTGCTTATCGGGTGGTGAAACAGGGGCAGGGGAATTCTCTTTTGGAGATTGAGCTGTTGACGGGACGGAAGAATCAAATCCGAGTGCACCTTTCGGATCTCGGGTGTCCGGTGTTGGGTGATAAAAAGTATCGTTCGGAGAATTTAGCGAGGTTTTCGTCTGTTCCGGTGAATTCGGGAAGAGGTAAACGCAGTCGCCCTCGGTTGGCGCTTCATTCGGCTTCTTTGACTTTGGTTCATCCTTTTTCGAAAAAGAAAATGACTTTTGATACGATCATTCCTCCTTATTTTGAGGGTTTGGTGAGAAAGAGCTGAGTTTGGAAATTGAGGCGGAGACTATCCGAGGGGAGTTTTTAGAATAAATTCTCTCTTCTTCTTCGTTCTTTCCTTTGAATACTGAATAAGAAACCGCTTCTAAGAGTCATAGGAGTGAATTAAAAGCTCGTATGAAAACATTCCTTCACTCTCTTACCTTTGTTGCTCTTGGTCTTGTTGGCCTACAAGCTCAGCTTCCTGATGCGGATGATCTTTTGCGGACGGCGCGTTATGTGACGACTGCCAAAGATGCGGATTTGACAGGTCGTTTGAAGAAGTCGGGAATCAAGGGGTCGGTTCCCATTGCGCTTTCTTTGCGAGAGAATCAGGGAATTGAATTTCAAGTCTATGATGGTCAGAGTTGGAATAAATTTCAGCTTAAGTTGAAGGATAATGAGTATGATCTCTATGAAGGGATTGGTGATAAGATTAGGCGTTTTGATCGAGCTAAACTGACTCAGCCTGTGATGGGAACGGACCTGACTTATGAAGATTTGGCGATGTCTTTTCTTTACTGGCCGGATAGTAAGACTATTGGAGAGGAGAATCTGGGGATTAGTCGGGATGCGTGGAAAGTGCGTCTCACAAATCCGCGCGCGGTGGGCGATTATAAGACGGTTGATGTTTGGATTCACAAAGATTCTGGAGCGTTGATGCAAATTTACGGTTATCGTGCGGATGGACAGCCAGTGAAGGTCTTTAAGGTGACTAAGCTTACTCGTGTGGGGTCGGGTGAGTATTCCATTAAGACGATGAAGGTGGAGACTTGGAAAGATGGTCGTGCTATTGGGATTACGAGTTTGGATTTTGATAAACCCCAAAAGGCTAAGCCGCAGGGATTGCGTTAGATTTCGTTTCCTTTTCTTTTTTAGGAAAGGCGTTAGCTTTATATGGAATGGAATTCGCTGAAGTTGATCAGGAGCAGTGGCGTTTGCTATACGAGGATTTGTGCGTTTACCGCATGCCTTTTGGAAAGTATAAAGGTCGTTTGTTGGTTTCGTTACCGGATGAGTATTTGATGTGGTTTAAAAACAAGGGGTTTCCTACGGGACGACTGGGTGAGTTGATGACTTTTGTTTATGAGGTTAAGATGGCGGGGGCTGAGGAGGTCTTTGCTCCTATTCGGCGTTCGGAGAAGCGGTAGTTTGTGTTATGGAGAGAGTCGTTATTCCTGAAATTCTCGATAACCTTGCGGTTGATGATCCTCGCGCTATTGCGAGTCGTCGTGACTTGAGGGTGATTAATTTTCTGATGGGAAATGAACGTTGGATTGTGCGACAGCTGGGTCAGCAGGGTGGGAGAGGGAAGGTGTCTGAACTTGGCGCTGGTCGAGGCGAGCTTGTTCACGAACTTGCGAATGAGGGATGGGAGAGTGGTGGCTATGATTTGCAGCCACGTCCTCCTCAATTGAATGAAAAGGCAAATTGGGAGGAAGGTGATTTTTTCAAGACTTTGGCTGAGGATGATTCTTCAGTCGTGATTGGAAGTTTGATTTTGCATCATTTTGAGGATGAAGAGTTGAAGGAATTAGGGGCGCTTTTATCTCGTAAGAAGCTTCTTCTTTTTGCGGAGCCTTTGCGTTCGTCGTTCGCGATGATGCAGGGTTATGCTCTTTTTCCTTTTTGTAATGAGGTGACGCGACATGACATGATGGTGAGTATTCGAGCGGGATTTGTGAAAGGTGAATTGGCTAGTAAGCTAGGACTGACAAAGGGTTGGACGTGGCGGGAGACTGTTACTCGACGGGGAGGATTGCGTTTGTCGGCATTGCGTTCGTAGGAAATCGTTTGACTTGTGAGGATTTGGCGGAACTGTCAGGCAGTATTTGAAGAGTAAGACGCTAGAAATTGTGGGAGGAGGAATCGCAGGGCTTTCCTTGGGGGTGGGGTTGCGTAAAGCGGGAGTGAGGGTTGTTTTGCGAGAAGCTGGAAGTTATCCTCGGCATCGTCTTTGTGGGGAATTTGTGAATGGAGTCTCGGCAAGCACTTTGGTTTGTTTGGGTTTAGAAGAGCTTTTTGAGGATGCTCAAGTGCATCAAGAAATGAGTTGGTGGCTCCATGATCGGCAAATTGCCCAAGTGGAGATGCGGCGACCGGTTTCGGCGCTTTCGCGATGGGAAATGGATCAACGGATGAGTTTGCGATTTCAGCAATGGGGAGGGGAGTTGTTTTCGCGAGAGCGGGTGAAGAATGATGCGGTGGAAGGGCGAATTTGGACCGCTGGTCGTAAGTTGGAGCGTGATAGTAATTGGTTAGGGTTGAAGGCTCATTTTTTAAATTTGGAGACTTGCTCTGGTTTGGAGATGCATTTAGGGGAACAAGGTTACTTAGGGCTGACGCCGGTTGAGAATGGGCGCGTGAATGTGTGTGGTCTTTTTGAGTTACGGGATAAGATGCCGGGGAAGGGTAGTGAAAAGTTGTTTTCTTATCTTGGGGCTTGTGGTCTTTCTGAGCTCGCAGATCGACTTCGGAAGGCGAAGGTGGATGAGGCTTCGTTTACGGGAATCTCGGGAATTAGTTTTGGGCAACAGCATCAAGATTCTGATTTGTTGGCGCTGGGTGATGCGGAGCGGATGATTCCGCCTTTTACTGGGAATGGCATGTCGATGGCATTTGAGGCGGCGGAGTGTGCTCTGAATCCGTTGGTAGAATATGCGCAGAATGAGTGTTCGTGGTCAGAAACTCGGCGCACGATTCAAGAACGGTTACAAATTCGTTTCCGACGCCGGATTGCTCTTGCCAAGAAGCTCCATCCCTTGATTCTGAACCCATCAACTCAAGAGGTGCTCGCTGCTTTGGCGAAACCTGGCTGGTTGCCTTTTTCTTTCCTGACTCGACTTTTGACATGATGTTTCTCCAATCGGTGGCGGCGGCCACTCCTCCTTATTCTTATACTCAGCAAGAAATTTGGCATCGTATTCGTGAATCGGACCAGGTTAAAGGGTTGAGATCTCGTTCGCAGTCCTTGTTAGAAAAAGTGCTTTGTGGGGATTCTGGAATTTCGAATCGTTCGTTTGTTCTTCCTGATCCGCTTTCTTTGTTTGGGATGAGCGCGGAGCAATTGAATCATCATTATGAACGTGAAGCTCCTTTGTTGGCTTCTGCTAGTCTTGATCTTGCTATGGAAAGAGCCGAGATACTGCCTCGGGATTTGGATGCTTTGTTTGTTTGTTCCTGTACGGGGTATTTGTGTCCGGGGTTGACGAGTTATCTTGCGGAACGAGCGGGTTTAGCGAGTGATGTTTTTTTACAGGATGTAAATGGTTTCGGATGTGGAGCTGCGATTCCTGCTTGGCGAGCAGCACAGGGATTTCTGGCTGCTAATCCTGAGGCGACGGTGGCGACGGTGGCGGTGGAGGCTTGTTCGCTGGCTTTCTTTCTCGATGATGATCCGGGTGTGCTCATTAGCGCTGCTTTGTTCGGAGATGGTTCTGCGGCTGCGATTTGGTCTGGTAAAGAGAAGAGGAAAGAAGGGCAGCTTTGCGCTCATCATTTTCGCACGGAGCATGTTCCTGCGGAGCGGGAGAAAATTCGTTTTGTGAATGCGAACGGTTTTCTCAAAAATCAACTTCACCGTTCGGTCCCAGAGCTGGTGGGAGAGGCGGTGGGGAAGCTTTGGCAGAATCGAAGTGGTGATCCCGAGGGGGTGCTTTCGCATTCTGGGGGTCGTGATGTTGTTGAGGTGGTTGAAAGAACGACCAGTTACGCTCTACCAGAAACGAGATCTGTTTTAAGTAAGTATGGAAATTGTAGTAGCCCAAGTGTGATGATGGCTCTGGAAGAAAAGATGTCGGCAGGAGCTTCAGAAGATCAGCATCTTTGGTTGACGGCGTTTGGGGCAGGCTTTGCGGCTCATTCTTGTGAATTGAGCTCGCGGTGATTTTTGAGTCTTGGGTTCTGCAGGATTGATGTTAGTCGCAAATTTCTAGGAATTGTCTGAAGAAGCGACGTTGTTCGTTAGCTGGAAAGGCAAAATCTCGAGAAGCGTCGGTCTGCTCTGCTTCGGCGGAAGTCCAGGTGGAAAGGTCATCACTGCTCTCAAGTTCAATTAAGGTGTCTTCTGCTCGTGGGATTTCAGGAATTGAGAAAGTGACTTGGGTGTTAGAAAAGCTCAAAAAAGAGTTTATGGAAGGGCAGTCGGAAAGAGTCGGATCTAAGCCGAGGGCATATTCAAAGGAGTTGAGGAGGGAGTCTCCGTCTGAGTCTACGTTGGGTTCGGTGCTTAGAGTGGGGAAGCGGTTTGCGAGCCAGCCTTGGAAGCCGGGAGGTTCGACTCCGATGGAGTCGATCATTCCATTTGCGAGTTGAAGGCCGGTGCCTAGCCAGGTTGAGGGGTTGAGGGGTGCGGTGATGGAGGCGATCGCGGCGCCTCCGTTGAGGTCTATTCCGTTGGTGAGGTCGCGAGCGAAGAGTGAAATTTGGGTGAGATTCGAGGAGTCAGGGGTGTCCCAACTGGCGGTGAGACGGTACCAAGTGTTGCTTTGATAGGGAAATCCTCCGCTAGTGGTGAGTGTGCTTCCGACTCGAAGGTGGAAAAGGCCGTCGTTTCCAAGGCCAAGGCCGAGACTGGTTTCGGAGGGGTCGAAGAGGTTGTTATGATTGGTGTCTGTTTGCCATCCTGCTACGAGAAGAGAGGAGTTGGGTTGGGTGGGGAAAAATTCAGCTTGGAGAGCTTGTGCTTGGGCGAGGGGGAGAACGTTTTCTCGAAAGGCTGTGAGTGGGGTTGTTCCTAAGGAGTCGGTGAGGGCTTGCCCCGCAGAGTATTCACCAGAGTTTGAGGTGGTTGTTATGGTGATGCCGAGCTCGCTTTCAAAGTCGTTTTGGCGGTCTAACTCGGCGGTGCTGTAAGCCGGTTCTTCGAAGTCGATGAGAGGTCCTTGGCCGAGGAAGAGTTCGCCAAGGCGAAGTCCGAATTCGATCATGGAAGGAGAGTCGAAGTGGGTGCCATCAGAGGTCAATAGGTTGGTGGAGGAGAGAAAGCTTCCATTGCGAATGGCACGGCTGGCGTCCCACTGGGCGGCTCGGAAGTTGCCGAGGACATCACGCTGGGGGGCTAGCTCACCGACGATGAAGCGTAAGTTGGGTTTGTTGAGATCTCTTCGAAGATCGCTGACAAAGGTTTGGAGGAGTTGGGAGTAGCTGGAGCTTCGATTCGTGTCGGCTTCGCCTTGATGCCAGTAGGCAGCATGTAGGGTGTATGTATCTCCGGCGTCGGTGAGGTCTTGTAAGGCGTTTTCGACTGAGGAGAGGAGTTCGGTATAGAGGGGGCCTACTTCCGAGGGGGTTCCTGCGGAAGGGGGATACCAATCCTCCGAAGGTCTGCCTAAAGCTGTTCCTCCGCGGGTGACTTTGATGAAGGCGGGGTTTGGGAAGGTTTGTGAAAGGACGGTGGCGGCACTGACTTCGACTCCGAAGGTGTCACGGGGGAGAGCTCCGCCGTTTGCGGCTGGAGGAGCAATTGAGAAGCCGGGTCGTAAGGTGCTCCAAGTGCGGTAAAGAGGGTCGTTGAGGGCGTCGCTGGGAGGGGTGGTGTTTTCTTCGTAGGCTGGGTTGGAGAAGTAGATGATGCTGTTGGGTTGTGGGGCGGCGAAGGGGGCTAGGTTTCCTGTTAGATCATTATTGAGGCCTCGGCCATCGGCATTGGATTGACCGGCGATGATAAAGATGTCGCGGTGGGTCGGGCCGGTTGTTGGAGGGAGTAATTGGTATGCGAGGCCGTCGTAACGAGTGCGTTCATCATCGTGTCGACCATTGGCATCTAAGTCGTCAGTGACGGCAAAACCGTTGATGAAAATTTGAATGGTTTCGTTATCGATGGTGGTGGTGACTGTTCCTAAATCAGCTCCTCCGGCGTTGTCGGTACGACCATTGGTGTAGCTGGAGTCAAAGATGATGTCGGGCGAGGCAATGTCTTGATCTAGGTTGAGAGAGTTGGCGTTGCTAAAGGTGTCAGTTGCACTGGGGCTGCTGCCGATGCGGGCTGCGATATCACGATTACTGTTGCTTTGGAAGACGACGACAATGCGGTAGGTGCCAGCGGTGGGAAGGGTGAGGGTGGTGATGATATCTGGCAATGTTTCGAAGTCGTTCTCGCCGCCGTTCAAGGGTGGGCGACCAGGATCGGATTCAAAGTGAGTCCCGCCTTCAAAGGTGGAGGGGCTGGTGCGTAAGCTCCAGAGGCCGTCGCTGCCAGAGGAGTCGTTGAAGGTGTAATTTGCGGGAGAAGAGAGTGTGAAAGTTGCTCCATTTAAGGTGCTATTTTCTAAAGTTGCGTCAACGTAAGTGAATTGAGCCGAGAGGGAGATGAGGCTCAGGCCATAAATGCTAAGGAGCAAGAAGGAACGATAGAAGGGTGAACTCATTGTTTAGGAGCGGATCTCAGTGGAATGTAAGGGCAAATTAGGAAATTAAAAGGATAGTGAGGAGGAAGAGGGTGGTGTGGAGGGGTTTGATTCTCAAAAAACTGACAAGGCTCTCTTCGATAGAACGAGGTTCGCGATTGTCATAAGCTGCTTAAACCCGTTGATTACTGAGTCTTATGTATTTCCTCGGCGTCGATTCCACTGAGCACCACACGACTGTGGTGGCTTTGGATTTGGAGTTGGCGACGGTGGTTGCGGAGGGGCACTCTCGTCATCAGATTTTGTCAGGTCAGCCGGAAGGGGTTTTGGAGCAGGATCCGGCGGGTTGGATCTCGGCTTTAGACTCGGCGGTGAGGCAGTGTCTTTCTCGGTTGGGACCGCAGCGAGATCGAGTTGCTGGGATTGGAGTTGGGGCTCAAAGTCAAGGGGTGGTGACGCTTGATGGAGATAATCGTATTCTTCGTCCTGTTAAGTTGGAAGGGGATATGTCGATGCTGCAGGAGGCGGAGGAAATCAGTCAGGCTTTTGGGGGCCCTCCTGGGATGATTGAGTTGACGGGGAATGTGATTTCTCCCGATGGGGCTCCGGCGTTTTTGCATTGGTTAAAGAAGAGGGAGCGACATCAGTTTGATCGTTTGGCTACGATTTTAACTCCGCATGATTTTTTGAATTACTGGCTTACGGGGATTAAGCGTATGGAGTTTGGAGATGCTTCGGTATCGGGTTTGATGGATGTGCGCAATCGGGAGTGGTCTCAACCTATTTTGGATCTTATTGATGCTCGTTTGGGTCATTGTTTGCCTGCATTAAGTTCATCGCGTGGTGCGCAAGGGTTTTTGCGTCAAGATTTGGCGGCTTCTTGGGGGTTATCGGGTGAGATTTTAGTAAGTTCTGGCGGTGGAGTGGCGATGATGGAGGCGATTGGAGCGGGAAATGTTGTCGCGGGGGGAGTGACTGTTAAATTGGGTCGAAAGGGTCGAGTGTCGGGGGTGAGTGCAGCTCCTATTATTGATGCTCGAGGTGAGGTGAGTTGTCTTTGTGATAGTACGGATCAGTGGATGCCGATGGTTACTACGGTGGGAGCAACGGATCCTTTGGAGATGGTGAGTAGCTCTTTTGGGTGGACTTCGGAGAAGTTAGAACAGGCGGTTGATGTCGCACCTTGTGGAGCGGGTGGATTGGTTTTTCTTCCCATCACGGAGCAAGCTGAGAATGGACATCCGGAGCGATTTTTACATGGAATGACGAGGGAGAACTATAGTCCCATTACTTTGGCACGTGCTGCGGCTGAAGGAGTGGCTTTGGAGTTTGGGCATAATTTAGAACGAATTGTGGAGCAAGGGTTTGAGCCTAAGCACGTTCATGTGGCGGGGGATTGGTCTCGGAGTAGAGTTTGGCGGCAGTTGGTGTCTAATGTGTTTGGGTTGCCTGTGGCGGCAGTGAAGGGTGGTGATGGAGCGGCTTTGGGAGCGGCTTTGCAGGCGGCGGTGACTTTCTTTAGGGAAAATGGGGAGGATTTAAGTTACCAAGAGATTGCTGCTTATGCTGCTGAACCGGCGGAAGGGAGCCGATGTGAGCCGAATGGAGAGGAGCATGAAAAGTATCGTGAGATTCTCTCGCGGAGGCAGTTTTTGAGTGAGAGTTTGAGAGGATCAGCTTTGGCCTAGCAATAGCAATAGC
>CAZUEC010000027.1:10594-12342 GCA_964618865.1 uncultured Roseibacillus sp.
CAGTTTTTGAGTGAGAGTTTGAGAGGATCAGCTTTGGCCTAGCAATAGCAATAGCGATGGCAATGAGTAAAGAGAATGAGATTCTAGGTGGTTGGAAGGCGGGGTTTTTGGGAAGTGCTGCAGGATGGACGGCGGCCTTAGTGGTGAAAACGATGCGGCTGACTACTCGTTATCAATGTGAGGGGCCTGATACGAAAGGGCCGTGTATTTTTGCTCTTTACCATAATCGAATGATCGGGGCTGCAGGAGCGGCGGCTCCGTGGGCGGCTATTCGGCCAGGAGTGGTGTTGACCAGTGCTAGTAAAGATGGTGCTAAGGTGGCTGCTGCGATGGCTTGTTTTGGGTTAGGTTCGGTGCGTGGTTCGTCTTCTCGAAGAGGTGCGGCGGCTTTGGTGACTTTGCGAAAAAAAATTGAGGAAGGGTATCATATTTGTATCACTCCAGATGGTCCTCGTGGTCCACGTTATGTGGTGCAACCGGGAATCGTGAAGTTGGCTTCGGTGGCGCAGGTTCCCATTATTCCTTTTTTGGTAAATTATGAGAAGTATTGGCAGTTGAATACTTGGGATAAGTTTCAAGTGCCAAAGCCTTTTAGTAGGGCGCAGGTCACTTTTGGTGAGGAAATTCGTGTTCCGGCTAAATTGGGGTCAGAAGAATTGGAAATGGAACGAAAAAAGGTGGAGGAAATCATGCGTAAGAGCTTGAATCCTGGTGAAGAATGAAAGTGATCGATGGTAAAGCGGTTTCCGCGAAGGTGTTGAAGGAATGTGAGGCTGAGGTGGCGGAGTTGTTGACTAAAGGTATTACGCCTGGGCTAGCAGTGGTTTTGGTTGGAAGTGATCCTGCTTCTCAAGTCTATGTTTCCTCAAAGGTGCGAACCTGTGGGAAGATTGGGGTGTATTCGCGCAAGATTGAATTGCCGGTGGAGACGACCGAAGAAGAGCTTTTACAAGTGGTTGCAGACTTGAATGAAGATGAGGCTATTCATGGGATATTGGTGCAGTCGCCATTGCCGAAGCAGATTGATGAGGCGAGGATTGTGCGGGCGATTGATCCTGCGAAAGATGTGGATGGTTTTCATCCCGAAAATGTTGCGAAGTTAACTTTGGAAGATGGTAGTGGCTTTGTGGCTTGTACTCCTGCTGGATGTATGCGCTTGTTAGAGGAGTATGAGGTTGAAACTGCGGGTAAGGAAGTGGTGGTGGTGGGGCGGAGTATGATCGTGGGTAAACCGATGGCGCTGCTTTTGGTGGCCAAGGGGGTGGATGCTACGGTGACCATTGCTCATTCTCGGACACAAGATTTAGCAGGGGTGTGTCGGAGGGCTGATATTTTGATCGCGGCTGTGGGTCGCCCTGAGATGATTACAAAAGAATTTGTGAAGCCGGGGGCGGTGGTGATTGATGTGGGGGTGAATCGAGTGGACGATGCGAGTAAGAAGCGTGGTTATCGTCTTGCTGGGGATGTGGCTTATGGTGAAGTTTCCGAGATTAGCGATGCGATTACACCGGTTCCGGGTGGAGTGGGGCCAATGACTATTGCGATGTTGATGAAGAATACTCTGAGAGCGGCGAGGCAGTTTGGCGCAGGTTAGATTCTTTTTTAAATGACTTTGCCGAAATGTTGTTCTTTGATCTTTCTGAGAAATGGCGACAGAGTTGCGTTCAAAAAGAAGACTGGTTGAAAAATTTCACTTTAGACCATTTTTCAAAAGTCTATTCGTCTATCGAGTTTTTTTAAGGTTTGAA
>CAZUEC010000028.1:0-1714 GCA_964618865.1 uncultured Roseibacillus sp.
AGCGCGGTTGGACCCACAAAGCCATCTCCAACCCCAAACTCCGAGCCACCGGCTGGCAACCTCACTACCCCAGCTTCCTCTCAGCCATCGACGACCTGCTCTCCGACTCATAACAAATACCCCTTCTTTTCCAGAACTTAAAAAACAAAACCATAAACCTAGCGAACTGAGCACTCTTAACAGCGTAAAAAAAAATCACCTAACAGCCTCCTCCCGAACACGCCTCAACCTTCAACCACCTGAACAACAGTGACCGTCATCTCTCTCCTCCAAGACCTCATCCGCATCCCCTCCGTCAATCCCGACGCCGTCCCCGACTCCCCTGATTCTGGCGAAGCCAAAATGGCTGCCCACCTCGCCCCTCTTCTTACCGACTGGGGATTCAAAGTCACCCTAGAAGAAGTCCTTCTCAACCGCCCCAACCTCATCGCCCACGCACCCGGCCCAAACGACCGCCCACGTATTCTCCTCGGACCTCACCTCGATACCGTCGCCATTGACGGCATGACCATCGAACCCTTCTCCGGCGAAGAACGAGAAGGCAAAATTTGGGGACGCGGCAGCTCCGACACCAAAGGCCCCATGGCCGCAATGCTCTTTGCCCTCTTTCAAAACAAAGACCAGTTAGCCAACCTCCCCGTCGCCATCGACTTCGTCGGCTTCATGGGTGAAGAATCTCATCAACCCGGCTCCAAGCACTTCGCCAAACATCACGCACAAGACTACCAATTCGCCCTGATCGGAGAACCCACCTCCCTCCACTTCGTACACGCCACCAAAGGCTCCCTTTGGGCCACCGTCAAAACGACCGGCAAATCCACCCACGCCTCCCAACCCCATCTTGGTGAAAACGCAATTCTCAAACTCACCGCCTCCCTCGACCTCCTCAATCGCAAGCTCACCAACCGACTCGCTACTTTCACTCACCCCGTTCTCGGACATTCCACCCTCAACATCGGCACCATCACAGGCGGCAGCAGCACCAACATCGTCCCCGACCACGCCGAAGCCACCCTCGACATCCGCTTCACTCCCGATCTCCAACAAATCGGAGGTTCCCAAAAACTCCTCCAACAACTCATCTCCGAACACCGCCTCCCCCTCACCATCACCCAAGCCAGCGAAGCACCTCCCATGGATGTCAGCATCAATCATCCCTGGCTTCAAAAATTCATAGCAGCTCAACCCACTAGTCAACTAGTCGGCGCCCCCTGGTTCTCCGACGCCGCCCACCTCAACGACGCCGGCCTCCCCTCCGTCTGCATCGGCCCCGGCTCCATCGATCAAGCCCACACCGCCGACGAATTCATTCAAATCGCAGACCTCGAAGCCGGTGTCGCCTGGTTCTCAAACCTCATCACCAGCCTCAAAAAATAAGAGCATAACTTTTTCAAGCCCCCCCATCCCAAAAATCCCCCACTCAATCCTTAGCATAGAACAGCGCCACCGTCAGCGCCAACCCCACCACCCACAACAGGATCCCTTTGTTAATCAAATAAGGATAAAGCCCCATCACCACCCCGATCACCATCGGTTGCCAACGATCTTTCATCTTCCCCCATGCCAGCGCAATAACCGAAATTCCGCTAAAGATAACCCACCCCAACAAATCCCAACCCGTAAATCCAAACATCGCCCCCATAGCATACCCTCAAAAACTCACAAAGTCGATTCACGAACATTGGAACGAGAAAAAACCACAAAACCCTCCCCC
>CAZUEC010000028.1:1814-11162 GCA_964618865.1 uncultured Roseibacillus sp.
TCACAAAGTCGATTCACGAACATTGGAACGAGAAAAAACCACAAAACCCTCCCCCCCCTAAATACAAAACTGAAAACGCAAACTAGCAAATAATTTAAGAAAAAATAAAAGCTCTTCCCATTTTAACAAATTGGCACTCAACCCTTATCAAACCACATAAAAATTTTCAGCCTCCGAATTAAAGTCTCCGCCTTGCATCCTCCCCACTCTCCTTCTAAGCTCACCACGCTATGAAAAAAACATTCCTATCCGCCCTTGCCGGACTTTCCCTTCTCTCGGCTGCTAACTTAAGCGCTCACTGTCAGGTTCCTTGTGGAATCTATGATGACAACAACGTCATTCAGTCCATGCACACCGATTGGGTCACCATCGAAAAGGCAGCCAAAACCATCACCGAACTCAGTGCCGATCCTTCCAAGAATGCTCACCAACTCACCCGCTGGATCAACAACAAAGAATCCCACGCCCAAGCCATTCAGGAAAAAGTTCTCAACTACTTCCTCGCCCAACGTCTCAAACCCGACGCCGAAGGCTATGTTGAAAAACTCACTCTCTGCCACCACGTCATCGTCACGGCAATGAAATGCAAACAATCTCCAAGCTCCGAATCCGTAGAAGCTCTTCACAAGCTTCTCCACGACTTCGAAGACAAATTTGGCACGAAAAAGGCCGAGTAATTCCGCCTTCTCGATCAAATTACCCATTTATCCATTTTCCCCGGCATCCGTTTCCGCTTTCAATTGAAACGTGCCGGCGGAAAATTCATCTCAACTCGACCTATTTTCATCTTCCCAACCACAGCTCACTCGCCACTTCCTAGGCTGGCACCGTCCCCTCCTCGAACTCGCCACTGAACACCTCGCCGCCGAATGGAAAGAAGGCCCGCTCGACCTCTCCTCCCTCATCATCGTCGTCCCCACCCGCAATGCCTCTCGTCGCCTTCGAGAATCCCTCGCCATCCTTGCCTCTCAACGAAAGTCAGGAGTCCTTCCCCCTCACATTCTGAATCCCGACGACCTCCTCGTCCCAAACTCGGAAAACCTCCCCGTCGCTAGCAAAGCAGAAAGCCTCACCGCATGGTTAGAAGTCCTCCTCACCATCGACCTCACCTCCTATCCTCATCTCTTTCCAGTCGTCCCCGTTGCTCAAAACTTTTCTTGGGCCCTCGCCACCGCAAAAGACTTCCTAAGCGTACAATCTTTACTTGGAGAAGGAGCGCACAATATCAATTACGCGGCCAAAGTCCTAGCCACTCAAGATCTCGAACCTGAGCGTTGGGAAGAACTCGCACAACTCGAACGAGACACTTTTTCCAAACTTGAAAAAATGGGTCGTCAACCGCGCTCAGCAGCTCGTCGTCAAGCCATTGAAACCTGGAACCCTCCTTCCACACCTTCTTACCAAAAACTCATCCTTCTTGGCCTACCCGACCCTCCTCCTGCCCTCCAACCTCTCATCGAAAGACTCTCCCATACAATTCCAGTAGAGGTAATCATACATGCGCCTCAGGAAGAAAGCGCACACTTCGACTCCCTAGGACAGCCTCAAGAAACTTGGAACGGTCGCCCCCTAGCCACCTCAGAAGAACAAATCCATCAATGCAGCTCACCCGCTTCCCAAGCCGATAAAGCCTGCTCACTTCTCCAAAATCATGAACAACCTCACCTCGTAGCCGCAATAGGAATTCCCGACCCCGAAGTCATTGCCCCTCTTCAGAAATCGCTCACCAGTCAAGACTGGCTAGGCTTTGACCCCTCCGGAGAAAGCCTCCAACAACAAGGCATCAGCCACCTTCTCCACACCCTCAGCGAATTCGCCAATTCCCAACTCCTCCTTACCTTCCGCGACCTCCTGAGAATTCCCGGCGTCGCAGAAGCTGCCGGCTCCTTCCAAGTCCCCGCAGAACAAAACCCCTTTTCTGCCAATCGCATTCTCCAAGCCTTTGATCGCTTTCACGAAAAGCATCTCTGTGAATCACTTTCAGATGCACGAACCCTCTTCGATCGCCTCGAAAGCGACCGCGCTCCCATCATTCGCTCCCTCCAATGGATCTCCCATCATCTCGAACGAATCAAAAAGAAAAACCTCTCAGAAGCCCTCTCCTCATTTCTTAACGAAATCTATCAACATCTCCCTTTTGATAAAGATGATCGTTTCCCCCACATCGCTCAAACCCTCAACGAAACCATCGCAGAGATTGAAGCACTCCCTCTCACCAAGCAATCAGGACTAGAACGATTCCAACTTTTCCTATCCTTGTTAGACGAACAAAGCATTGCCTCTAAACGACGGGAAAAAGCAATTGACCTTCCCGGTTGGTTAGAGATCCCCTGGGAAGACGCCCCTCACATCATCCTCACTGGCTGCAACGATGGACTCGTCCCAGAAAGCATCCAGAGCCATCCTTGGCTTCCCAACCAAGCCCGACAGCTACTCAGCCTCCGTCACAACCTCTCCCGCCAAGCCCGCGACACCTACTTAATGGCCTCCTTGATCGCTTCCCGTCACCAAGAAGGCCGTCTCGACCTCCTCTTTGGGCGCGTCAATAGCCAGAACGATCCTCTCCGCCCCTCTCGTCTCTTATTAGCACTACCACCCGAGAAACTCCCTCAACGAGTAGACGACCTCTTTGCAGAAACCCAAACAGACACCATCCCTCTTCCCTGGAAGCTCGCCTGGCAACTCACCCCGCCCAAACCCGATCCCAACCGTTTTCAACGCCTCTCAGTCACCTCTTTTTCCAGCTATCTCGATTGCCCCTTCCGCTACTATCTCCAGTTCGGATTAAAAATGCGAAGCCCCGACCTAGATCGCATGGAACTCAACGCCCGCGACTTCGGCACCTTGACCCATGACGTCTTAGAAGACTTCGCCAAAACCGAAACCGCTCACTCAGAGTCCGAAACCGAAATCCGAGAATGCTTCCAAGACCTACTCTCAATAAAAATCGAACAAACCTACGGTCAAAAACTTTCAGCCCCCCTATTGATTCAAGAAAACTCCATTCGCCAGCGACTCAATTGGTGGGCCGAGCACGAAGCTCATCAACGCCGCGAAGGCTGGACCATCCTAGAGACCGAGACCAAACTCGCTCCCGAAGAAACTCCCTTCTGCCTCGACGAAATGATCATCAGCGGATTCATCGACCGCATCGAACAACATCCCCACCAAGGCTTACGCATTCTTGATTTCAAAACTAAGAAAAAACCCAACCCAGTCACCAAAGCTCATCTTCGTGCCCCAAAACGCAGCGAAAATCCTCAAGGCTTTCCAAGTTGGCGCCTCACCGAACTCAATGGAAAAGCCATGTGCTGGACCAACCTACAAATCCCCCTCTACCTCCTCGCTCTCAGCACTCGCTTCCCATCCCAAAACTGCCTCTCCGGTTACGTACAACTAGGAGCAACCAAAGGCGATGTTTACCTCGACCTTTGGCATGATCTTGATGACAACCTGTTAGAATCCGCCCGCCAGTGCGCCCTTGGCGTCATCGAAAACATTCGGCAACAAGTCTTCTGGCCTCCCGCTCAGAGCCCCGCCTTCGACGACTTTGCTCCTCTTCTTTTCGGAGACCCACTCACCGCCATCGATCCCATTAACCTCCTCCCCCCCTCGCACGCATGAATAATGAAATGATTCTCGCCTCCGCCGGTTCAGGGAAAACATGGCAACTCACGAACCGCTACCTCGCACTCATGGGTCGTGACTTATTGGCAGGCAAACCACCTCGGCCAGAAGCCATTCTCGCCGTAACCTTCACTCGCAAAGCAGCGGGAGAATTTTTCGACGAAATTTTAAAGAAACTCGCTCGCGGAGCAAAATCCCAACAAGACGCCCTCGCCTTAGCCGGAGAACCCGACGCCCTTCAGAACCCACTCCACTCCACTCTTAAACAACTACAACAACATCATTATCAAGAATTACTCGTCCTCTTTATCGAACGCATGCCCCGCCTCTTTCTCGGCACTCTCGATTCACTTTTCGCCAATATTGTCCGCAGCTTTCCAGCTGAATTCGGACTCGCCGGCAGCTTCGAAATCCTCAACGAATATCAAGGAAAAATAGCACGCCACGAAGTCTTCCGCAATGTCTTCGAAACCACTAACAATGCTCAAGAACAAGACCAATTCTTAGAAGCCTTCCGCCTCGCCACCCTCGGCAGCACCGAAGCCTCCGTACAAAGACTCTTAGACCAATTCGTCGACGACCACCACAACCTCCTTCTGGAAGCAGCCAGTCATGACCTCTGGGGAAACCCACAAAAAATCTGGCCCAGCGGAAACCCCTGGTTGCAAGAAGGAATCGACTACCTCACCAACCTCGAAGAACTCTTCGCTCTCTTTGAAGAAGAATCATTTTCAGATCCTCAACGCAAGTTCTGGGATGAATTTCGCGAACAACTCCCCCTCACCACTCCTGGAAACCTCCCTCATCGGGTCAGCTTCTTTCTCACCAAATTTTTAGCTTCTTGGGATGCTCTCCAAACAGGAGAAGCCATTCTCTCGGTTAGTAAAAAACAAAAACTAGGACACGAAGAATGCCGTCTCATTTGTGAAATCACCACTCGCCTCGTCGGCGATGAATTGCGTCACTCCCTCATACGAACCAAAGGCATCTGGGCCATCATCGCCCACTACGAATCTACCTACTCACAACAAGTACGCCGCAAAGGCAAACTCACTTTCCATGATTTAGAAGTCCTCCTTGCCGGAGCACCAGGAAGCCCCAAACCCATCCTCGCCCAAGGCCCTAGTGAAGACACTCGACTACGCATCGACTACCGACTCGATGCCAAGTTCGAGCACTGGCTACTCGACGAATTCCAAGACACCTCCTTTCTCCAATGGTCCATCATCGAAAACCTCATCGATGAAGCCGTGCAGGACACCTCAGGCGAACGCTCCCTCTTTCAAGTCGGAGATATCAAACAAGCAATCTACGCTTGGCGCGGTGGCGACACCCAACTCTTCACCGACATCGCCCGACGCTACCAAGACTACGGCGAACGCGCTCTCCTCCAACGCGACCTCAGCGTCTCATGGCGCTCAGGAGAGGATGTCATTCAACCCCTCAACCAAATCTTCGGCAACCGAGAAGCCCTCGCTAACCTAGGTATGCCCCCCCAAACAATTGCCCAATGGCATTGGACTTCCCATCAAGTAGCCGAACCCAACCGAGATCACCCAGGACTCACCGCCTACTATCATCCCGAGCCTGCCGATGGCGATAAAGTCACCAACGAAGATTGCTACGCCCTCACTCTCGCTCTGTTAGAAGAAATCCAGCCCATTAAAAATGGACTCTCCTGCGTCATCCTAGTGCAAAACAACAAGAATGGTCGCGAAATCGTAGACTACCTCCGCACCCATTCTTCCTCGGGAATTCCAGTCGCCTCCGAATCCGATGTCGCAGTCGCCATCGACAACCCCGTCACCCTCGCCTTCCTGAACCTCTTTCATTTCGCCGCCCACCCCAACGACCCATTCGCTCAAGGTCATTTCGAAATGTCACCTTTGAGAAAAGTGATTGAAAAAAACGGCTTCACCCCATCTGAGCTCACCTACGAGATTCGCCGTCAAATCTATCAACAAGGATTTGAAGCAACCCTTCAACATTGGGTACAAGCTACCGAACAAGAGAACCTTCTTAATGATGAATTCTCACGACAAAGATTAGAAGAACTCGCCCTCGCCGCTCGACTCTTCGATCAAACTGGTGAACTCTCTCTCGACCGCTTTGTCAGTTACGCAAAATTTTACACCCTCCGCGAGCCCAACTCCAAAAGCGCAGTACAAGTAATGACCATCCACAAATCAAAAGGACTCACTTTTGACATGGCCATTCTTCCTCAACTCGATGGCAAAACCCTCACCACCACTCGTAGCGAAATGGGTGTTCAACGCAACCGCGATACTCGAGAAGTCGAGTGGGTCTTCGACCTCCCTCGCAAAGCCATCGCCGAAGGAGACGAAATGCTCGCCGCACACCGAACCCAACTAGAATCCGCCGCCGGTTACGAACAACTCTGTAAATTTTACGTCGCTCTCACCCGAGCTCGTTACGCCAACTACCTCATCGCCCCCCCACGCAAACCAAAGTCCAAATCGATGAACTTCCTCAAACTTCTCGACGACACCCTTGCTTGGGATGAACTCGAAGAATCCTCCCTTCACGGAGTCTCTTTCCAAAAAGCATTCGAAAGCAACCTCCCCACCACCCAAGAACGTTGGTGGGAACACCTCAAACAGAAAGAAGAAAAACCTCCCCCACCCAAGAAAAAAAGCCCTCCTCTTCCCATCAACCCTCGCCTTCGCCCCTCTCGACGAACTCCCTCTCGGACCGCACAAACTGGCTCCAGCAAAACTCCCTTTTCTACCCATGAAAACAAAGCCTTAGAATTTGGCACCATGATTCATCAACTCTTTGAAGAAATAGATTGGTGGCAAAAAGACCTCCAAATCACGAACAATTCAAATTACCCAGAAAATGTAATTTCTTATTTCACAAAAGTGATCATGTCTCCTGCAGCCAAAGCCACCCTCTCGAAGCCAAAACTCTCGACAGGACAATCAGCCGAACTTTGGCGCGAACAAAATTTTGAAATCCTCATCGGAAACAACTGGACCTCAGGCACAATCGACCGTGTTCAGATTATTCGAGATGCACATGGAAACACCGTCTCTGCTCAAATTATTGATTTCAAAACCGACAAAGTCGAAACTCATCCCGAAGCCCTCGCGAAAGCAACCGACTATGACTCGCAAATGCAAACCTACTGCGAAGCAGTATCCTCCTTGCTAAATCTCCCTTTAGAAAAAATTTCCGCTCACCTTCTTTTCAGTGCCGTGCCCTGCTCAGTAGCACATCGATCAGAAAAACCCTCCCAAACAAAGCAATAAGGTCAATAGCCATGAGCGAGAACCATCAAAGCCGAGCCACTTTTCAACCCCTCTTTCAAAGCTCAATGAGCCGAAGCCTTCAACATCTCTGCCGACTCGACTTCAGTATACCCACTCGCCTCATTGCCGGAATTCGAATGAGTACTTTCAAAAACATTTTCAGCAGATTCATAACTCTCTCTTGAGAGATCAGAAGGAACTGCACCTTGGCTAGGTAATGAGGCAGGAACTAAGAGAGAGAAAATATGGTACTTTGAAATTTTCATAGTAGGGGGAGTGAACGGAAAAAATTTATAATTTTTATGCGCTCTTCTTCAATAAATTTCAGGAATGCTTTAATAAAAAATAAAAGTTTCCGCTAAAAATCAAGGATCTCAGCTCTTTAACTAGGGCATAAATTCAGCTCAATTAGCTAATAATTCTTAATCAACGTGTATGATTCCCATCCCATCACAAAAAAATCGGCCCAAAAACCTTTCAACGCATGCCCGATAAGAAGAACGGCAAAAATCTCTTTGCCTCCCCGCCACCGACGCTCATTCTGAGCTCATGCGCTGGGAAAGATTGCGAAGAAGCCAGAACGTAGAAGATCGCCGCGGTCAGCAAATGACTCGTCGACCCGCCGCCGCCGGTGGTGGTTGTGGCTTGGTCCTACTCTTAATCATAGCCTTAGCCTTCAAGATCACCCCCCTAGAGCTACTCAGCCAGCACGAAGGAGGAACCCTAAGCCAACAACAGCCCCAAAGCTATCAAACCGCAAATGCCGGAAGTGATGAGTTATTTCAATCAGGAGATCCCAATCAAGGAAACACCTTCTCCATCCCCTACCGAGAACTCTAACATCGTCCCCACCTGCCATCCACCTCAGACCACTCAAGAGTTCGCCCCCTTCAATTGAGAAAACAAAAAAACAACTCCAAGTCACAGACCACAACATCTTCATCATGAAGATGCCATCGCCCCAATGCGAACATCATGTCCTCCCATCCCATTCCTTTCGACAACACCTACGCTCGCCTCCCAGAAAGATTCTACTGCAAGCAAAGTCCCACCGCCTCCCCTTCACCTCAACTCATCGCCTCCAACCCCATCCTCGCCCGCGAACTCGGAATCTCCCCCGACTGGCTCCACACCTCCGAAGCCCTCGCCGCCTTCTCCGGCTCCACAACCCTAGCCGGCTCCGAACCACTTGCTCAGGCCTATGCCGGTCACCAATTCGGCGGCTTCTCTCCTCAACTCGGTGACGGTCGCGCTCTCCTTTTAGGAGAAGTCACTCATCCGAAAGGTCGTCACGATATTCAACTCAAAGGCTCCGGCCGCACCCCCTACTCTCGTCAAGGTGATGGCAAATCAGCTCTCGGACCCGTAATCCGTGAATATCTTCTCAGCGAAGCCATGCACACCCTAGGCGTCCGCACCACCCGCGCCCTCGCCGCCGTCACTACCGGTGATACCGTTCGCCGACAAGAAGGCAAAGTCATGGGCGGAATTCTAACCCGCGTCGCAGCCAGCCACCTCCGAGTAGGCACCTTCCAATACTTCTTCGCTCGCGACGACCATCAAGCCCTCCACCTCCTCGCCGATTACACCATCGAGCGCCATTTCCCCGAAGCAAACAATACGAGCATCCCCATCCTGAGCCTACTCGAAGCCGTCATCTCCGCCCAAGCCCAACTCATTGCTCATTGGATGAGTCTCGGCTTTATCCACGGAGTAATGAATACCGACAACTGCGCACTCTCTGGCGAAACCATCGACTTCGGCCCCTGCGCATTCATGGAAAAATTTCATCCCAACTGCGTCTTCAGCTCCATCGATCGCGATGCCCGTTACGCCTGGGGGAACCAACCCAACATCGGACTTTGGAATCTCAGCCGTTTTGCAGACACCCTTCTTCCGCTGTTAGACAAAGACCTCAACAAAGCCAAAGAACAAGCTGAAAAAGCCCTTTCAAATTACAGCTCCCAATTCGCACAGCAGTATCACCACCGCTTCTCGAAAAAATTCGGCCTTCCAACCGACCCTAACCCTGACTTCATCCGCACCTCCCTCGAACTTCTCGCTCAACATAGAATCGACTTCACCCTATTCTTCCGCCACCTCACCCTCATTGCTCAAGGCGAATCCCCCTCTCAATTTCTCTCTCTCTTTGAACAAAAAGCAATCGCACAAAACTGGCTTGCACTCTGGAACACCGCCACCGCTCATCAACCTAATGTCGCAGCCATGCAGAAGAGCAATCCCATTCGAATTCCCCGTAACCACCGCGTAGAAGAAGCCATTCAAGCTGGCTACCAAGGCGACTTCCAACCCTTTCAAAGACTTCAAAAAGCCCTCGCGGACCCTTACTCGGAATCCACAGAATACGAAGAATACGAAATACGCCCCACGCCCGATCAAGTAGTACACCGAACCTACTGCGGAACCTAATCACGACTGGAGTAGTAAC
>CAZUEC010000028.1:11262-12326 GCA_964618865.1 uncultured Roseibacillus sp.
ACTCACTCCCCTTAGAGCATCGCATCAATCTCACGATACGACTGCACTAAGTCCTCCACACTACCCTCGATACCGTGCTCTAATCCGATCACACCATTGTAACCTTTTTTCTGCAAATGCTTCGTCACATTGACATAATTAATCTCACCTGTCCCTGGTTGTTTACGGCCCGGAACATCGCCATACTGAATGTAAACAATCTCATCCCAACAATCATTGGTACTTTTAATCAAATTTCCTCCCACCTGTTGCTGGTGGTAGTAATCCGCAAGCAATTTACAGGAAGGCCGATTTACTAATTTACATAAATCAAACCCTTCTTGAAAAGTCTCTAACAACACTGGGCTCTTCTTCAAACCATGTGAAAGCGGCTCCATCACAGCCACCAAACCAGCCTCTTCAAAAATATCACAACCTCGTTTCAACAAATCAACCGACCCTTCCAACTGCTCCTGTAAAGGCTTCGAAGCATCTCGCGTCCCAGGCACAAGCGTGAACCACTTATGCCCCACTCGCTTAGCGCATTCCACTGATTTTTTGTAGTCTTCTAACACCTTCTTACTCACTGACTCATCTCCCTCGAAAAAGCGCGCTCCTCCACCCGTAGTCACCACCGAAACCCCCATCGTCATTTTCTTCTCTCTCAAAAAATCGCCGATTTTTTCCTGTTCTCCTGCAGGTCGACCGTTCAACCAATTATCTTCCCATGCTCGAAAACCGTAATCATAAGCTTTTTTCAAGCCATCCAAATAACTCTCGATCGTCTTCCCTCCCCCAAAGTGCCTCGCACTCGGTGCAAACAAAGCCTTAAAAGGCTCAACACTCACACTTACCGACTCTTTCACACTCTTCTGAGCGAATCCTCTCCCCGCTCCAGCAAGAGCTAAAGTCGAGCCTGTAGCAGTCACAAATTGACGACGGTTCATAGCGACGAGCATTAACGGGAAAGCGGAACCCCGTCCATTAAGTTTTCCTACTCCTCTCTACAAAATCATAACAATCCGTCCCGATTTAGACCGTTTTCCAAAAGTTCGTTCGTTTATCGCCGAGAGAGAATTTCTTGA
>CAZUEC010000029.1:0-12043 GCA_964618865.1 uncultured Roseibacillus sp.
GGTCCCAGCTCCAAAAACAGCTGACAACCTTGTTCGCGTAAAAGTCTAATCGATTCAACCCAGCGAACCGAACCAGTCACCTGCTTTTCTAAAGTCTCTCGAATCACCGCAGGTTCAGTGACTGCTTCCGCGAGATAATTCGAAATCACAGCATAATTCGGTTCCGAAATCTCAGCCTCAGCCAGCACAGGCCCCAATTTTTCCTGCGCAGAAGCCATTAAACGAGAATGATAAGCTCCTGCCACCTTCAGCTTTTTAGCCAATTTAATCTTTCGAGCTTTCGCATCAGCCACCGCCTTATCGATTCCCTCCACCTTGCCAGAAAGAACAATTTGGCCCGGAGCATTCAAATTCGCGACATCTACCCCACTTTCTTCAGCCAACGCCCGAACCGCATCCTCATCACCTCCCACCATCGCAGCCATCGCGCCTTCAGTCTGCGCACAAGCTTCATCCATCAGCAAACCTCGCTTCGCAACCACCCGCAGTCCTTCTTCAAAAGTAAAGCTGCCCGCCGCCGTATGCGCCGTCATTTCCCCCAAAGATAACCCCGCAGCAGCCACTGGATTTAATTCTGGGCAAGCCTCCTTCAAGATCGACCACATCGCCAACCCATGCACGAAGAGCGCAGGCTGGCAATTGGCAGTCTTCGTAAGCTCTTCCTCGGGTCCTTCAAAAAGAATGTTGCTCAAATCACGACCCAAAACTTCATCTGCCCTTTCAAAAAGCTCTTTCGCAATCGGACTCCCTTCCACTAAATCTTTTCCCATACCCACTTTCTGGGCTCCCTGTCCGGCAAAGAGTAAAACGCAATCGATCATGTGAAGGCCAGAAAAGCGACTCCGAAGAGTTGGTGCAAGTCTGGAGCGCTTAGATTGAGTCTTGGTCAGGAAAGAAAAACCAAACTCACCTCACCACAATCACCCTCTCTAATCGAGCATAGCCCGCATCCCACCTAAGAAATCCGCAACATCATCATCACTAGCCTCTTCTTTCATCACCGCCTCGTAGTCCATTTCTTCAATCCAATCGAAATCAAGTTCCGAAATAAAGCTACTAGGCTCACAGCTCACCTCTTCCCCCCACTTCACTCGGCTACTACAATACGTCAGCGATAGTCGCTCTTGTGCTCGCGTAATCCCTACATAGAGAAGACGACGTTCCTCGTCTTTACTCCCCTCTTCCACCGAACGTTGATGCGGCAAAATCCCTTCTTCCAATCCCACTAAAAAAACCACCGGAAATTCTAACCCCTTCGCCGCGTGCAGAGTAATCAAAGTCACCCCCTTCTTTCCATCAAGCTCATCATCCTTCTGAGGATCGAGCAGAGTCTCCTCCAGAAAAGTCTGTACCGTCTTTCCCTTTTCAAGGGCACGCTCTAACCCTTCAAAGAAAAAACCAATCCCTGCTCGTCGCTGATCACGTTCCTGATCAGTTTTCGTATTACGCATCAACCATTCCACGTAATCACACCTCTCCAAGACCGATTCTAACACCTCGTTCGGAGGACTCCCATCTTGCAATCGGATATGTGCGTCCTCAATCAAAGCTTGGAATTCCCCAAGCGCTTTCTGTGCTCGTGGACCTAACTGGGAAAGAAAATCATAATTTCCGATCGCATCCCAAATACTACTCCCATGATCGCGACTCCAATCATTGGTCAATAAAGCGGTAGCCGTTCCAATTCCTCGCGGAGGAGAATTGAAAATACGTAACAAAGGAACATCCGCAGTAGGATCCACAATCACCTGCAAGTAGGCCAAAATATCACGAACTTCGCGCCGGTCATAAAAACTCTGAGCTCCCACAAGACGATAAGGAATCTCTCTCTCTCGCAGCACCTGCTCCATCTTTCGAATCTGGGTATTGGTCCGAAAGAGAACTGAAAAATCTTCCCACGGGCGTTGATTCTCTCTTCCTTCAACACCTTCTTCGAGAACTCCCATCCCCCCTCCAATCAATCGTTGCACCGCCGCATCCACCTTCGGTTCCGTCCTCTTCTGCTTAGGACCCAGCCTCCGTAAGCGCTTCATCTCATCCGCAACCCACTCAGCTTCCTCTTCTTCCCCACAAAAAGACACGAGTTGCACCAAATCCCCTCCCGGAATGGTATACTTAAGCTCCTTCTCTCGCCTCCCGACATTGCGCTTAATCAACTTGTTAGCCACCTCAAGAACCGCCTGACTACTACGATAATTATCTTGCAGCAGAATCACTTCAGGATTGGAAAAAAAACGTTCGAACTGAAGAATATTAGCCACCTCAGCCCCTCGCCAGCCGTAGATACTTTGATCATCATCTCCGACCACACAAATATTGTAAGGCGTTCCAACCAAATTTCGCAGCAAATCCATCTGCAGCGAATTCGTATCCTGAAACTCATCCACCGTTACATAACGATAATGTTCCTGCCACTTAGCTCGCTCATCTGGAAACTCTCGTAACAACTGCTCACCTAGTAACAAGAGATCATCAAAATCAACGCAATTCCGCGCGCGCAACTCATTCTGATAATCAATCGCAATACTTCGAAACAAATCATCCTCAATCGAATCAAATTTCTCACAAGAATTTTTCGCTTTCGAAATCACCGCAAGCACCTCACCTGGCTTGACCTTCTCCTTCAAACCTCCCCGTTTAATAATAAACTGCTTGATGAGTGCTTGCTGATCACCGGGCGTACAAATCGAAAAATTCTTCTTATAATCCAAACGCTCAATTCCCGAGCGCAAAAGACGAACACACAAAGAGTGAAAAGTACAAACAGTCAGCTTCTCCGCCACCGCCTTACTCACCATCCCAGCCACCCGCTCTTTCATCTCGCGGGCCGCCTTATTCGTAAAGGTCACCGCCAAAATCTGCTCTGGCCTCACTCCCTTTTGGAGCAAATTAGCCATCCGACAGGTAACCGTTCGCGTTTTTCCCGTTCCCGCTCCCGCCAGTATCAAGACAGGACCGTCCAACGACTCGACAGCCTTCTGTTGGGCAGGATTAAGCTGCCGGATGTCAAAACCGGATGCCACTATCCCAGACTAGTGAGCAGCTTCTTCCTTCTTATGCTGATCACCATGATCCGCTCCATCACTCCCATGCCCTTCTTCTCCATGTGCTCCATGCTCCTCATGAGACTCATCATGATGCTCATAAAGCTTCTTAGTCCCGTCTTCCCCATCCCATTCGTGACGATCACAGGCGCTTAAAATCAAGGCGGCAGCAGCGGCTATGAGAGAAAATATCTTCATTTCCAGTCTCATAACGCAGCAATCCACTCTCGCCAATCCCGAATCGCAGACTTTTGCCAACTGACTCAGAAAACCCACTCCTCCCAACCCCCACGATGGCGGCAACTCCTTTAAAACTGCCCTCGAAAGACACACCGAGCAGTGGGAGTTTCGTAAATCACAATTTCGCACAAACCCGGTAAATCCGGTTCCAACTTTCTCCAAAACCACCCCGCCATCCGCTCGATGGTCGGACTCTCCAAACCTGCAACATCATTCAAATACCCATGATCCAAAAGCTCCAACAACGGATTCATCGCATCCGAAATGCGTTTGTGATCATAAACCCAGCCAATCTCCTCATCCACCTCCCCCTCCACTGAAATATCAATCTTAAAGGAATGACCGTGCATCTGCCGACACTTATGATCTGCCGGCAAACTCGGCAGCGTGTGAGCAGCCTCGAAACGAAATTCTTTGGTCAATTGAGCGCGCATGAAAGTAGATTTTCGCTCAAACCAGATTCAGAGGCAAGGTCAACTCCAACATCACTTCCGTTTCAACCCCTTTACCAAAGCCTCCGCAGTCAATTCCGCAAACGGTCCCGGAGGCCCATTAAAGATCACCGCCCCTTTTTCATCCAAAACCCAACACGCAGGATACCTCTTCACCTGATAAAGCTGCGCAATCTTTCCTTGATCATCGACCCAGTTGGCCCAAGTGATCGAACCATCCTTCATCATCGCCCGCAGAGTATCTCGGTCCTCACTGGCAACTCCAACCACCTTCAAACCTCTCCGACCCAACCCCTCTTCCACTCTGCGCAGAAGAGCCATCGTCTTATCGGCCGCCTCCATGCGCGTGTGCCAAAAAACAATCATCACCGGCTTTCCTTGAAAATCCCGAAGTCGCAAAGCCTGCTCCTCCACATTCCAACCTAAAACATCGGGAGCCTGCATTCCTTTTTCCAAATGACTAATCGCAAAAAGAAAATCTTTCGCGATCTCACCAATCGTCACTTGACCAAACTTTACCTTTGAAGCCTCGATAATTGCCTTCCGCACCCATTTGATGCGCTGCTCTTTAAACTGAGCCACATCTCCCCCATTTCCCAACTCACGCGAAAGCAAAGCCAAAGCCATCGCCGCCTGCCCCTGCACCTCTTTGTCCGGATGAATCCTCTCAACCTTTTCTAAAAATCGACGCGTAGTCGGTCCCTTATCCAAAACCAAAGCCATGCAAAGAGGACCCACCTTTGAACTCTCAAAATGAAAGCGATCCGCCGAATCCCGGATCAATGAAAGCGGAGTTCTCGCCACTCTTGGCAAAGGCGTAACCGAAAATGCAGGAGCAAGTTCCAACAACTTCGGAGCATAATCTAAAAACCAGTCTTTCTTCCAAGCAGAATCCAGTTGATGCAAAAGCCTTTGCCCAAAATCATCCACATCAGGAACCGTTCTCCAAAGCTCACGCCGAGCCTCCACATCCGCCGCCGCATTCACCTTCGTCACCCAAGCCTCCCTCTCTGCTTCATACTCTAGCAAAACCCTCTTCGCTCCCGCTTCATCCCCCCAGACAGGAAGAACACTCAAAACCACAATGGCAAATAGATGGAAAAATTTCATTAGTAATTAATCAGCGAAACAGATCACTTTTTTTTCTTAAGCAGTTTTCGCAACTCAGCCCACCGCTCTTTGCTAACGATATAGCCAATACAATTCGGAGATCCACACCGACAAGGATGATCTTCATAACAATCAAGATCAAAGCCATAATCAAAATTCAACTCTTCCCCCTTTTTAATATCGCGCAAAGCATGAATCACAATTCGATCCTCAAACTCCCCTTCCTCCGTATACGCAATACAATTTGGATTACAGGAATGATTGATCAGGCGAGCCGTATTCCACTCCACACTCCCATCAAGATCCCAATCATCATTAAGAGTGAAAATATACACCGCCGCATCTCCCGTCTTCTCCGCCACCGCCATCTGAGCCCAAGCCCGTTTCTCACTCTCCTCCTTATCGATAGGCTCGCCAACATACTCGATAACCTCAGTATCTTCCGCGATATCACAAGCCGCATAAACTCCACGTCCGTGAATTTCCGACCCTCTCACTTCAACCAACTCACTCTCGCCCCGCTTTTTCATCTGCTCCACTCGACGCAGAGCAGCACGTGCCTTCTCATAAGTTTTGTTTTTTTTCTTATCAATCTTGGACATGACTCACAATGAACAAGCAAAAGAGTCTCTAATTCTCCGTCAAGGGCGAGCACGAACCACGTCCGTAATCAAAAGCCGCGAGCACAAAAATTGAAACCAACATTACCGCACCTTCCGTCCTCCAATGGGAGGAATAGCCCACTCCCCAATATCAGCCGGTAAACTCGGAAAAAGAGACCTCAACTCCTGCATCTTGAGCGTCCTTCCATTCAAAAAACTCCAAGAAGCCCCCTCCTCTTTGCTACGAATAGCAACCTGGTAATCGAACACTTCCCGAACCTTCCTAACCCCCGTCTCCGGATGAATAAAACGGATCGTCCTCACCGTCGGAACTAAGACCAACCATTCATTGAACTCAGGCACATCAAAACCATGAAAAGCAGGTTCGGCTTCGAAAGCCATAATCGTAATTCCTGAAATCGTAAAATCATTCACCACCTTTCGCATTTGAGCGACCATCTCCTCATTGCTCCCCAACTTCTTAGCCGAACGTTTACGGAAGCGAGGATACATCTTCTTCACAACCGCTTCAAATTCTCCTCGCAACGTCTGGTTTCCCACCTCCTGCACTGCTGTCACCGCATCAGCCAACACCGTTGCTGGAACCACCTTTCGTTCAATCACTCTCTCCAACACATCCGCTCCCTCCACCTCAGCTTGCTGAGAAAAAAGAGGCCATCCGAGCGCCAAGTTAAAAATGAGAAACGAAAATTTTTCAAACATTCCCCACGGGCATGACTTCTTACTCGACTCAGGTCAAGCATACTTCTCTTAAATAAATTTTTAATATTTCCCCTTTGCCAACCCCTGAATCATTTGCCAAAACTCACCTGCGAATGGCTAAGCAAGCTTTGGGAAAGGGACTCGGTGCCCTCATTAATAATTCAGGGGGCAAATCACTCAAACAAGGAGTCGTGACCTCCCCTGAAGAATCGTCAGAGACCCTTGCCTCCGTCACCGAAATCGACATCACGAAAGTCCGCTCCTCTCCCTTGCAACCCCGCTTGCATTTTGTAACAGGCGAACTCGATGAATTGATGGAGTCCATCAAACACCATGGAGTGATTCAGCCACTCATCGTTCGCTCCGTCGACGGAATGATGGAAATCATCGCCGGTGAACGCCGCTGGCGTGC
This sequence comes from uncultured Roseibacillus sp., assembly GCA_964618865.1. Classification (GTDB taxonomy): domain Bacteria; phylum Verrucomicrobiota; class Verrucomicrobiia; order Verrucomicrobiales; family Akkermansiaceae; genus Roseibacillus. The sequence continues at coordinate 6,584 of CAZUEC010000029.1, forward strand.
TTCCAAAAAAATCGGCCTCAAAACCGTCCCCATCATCGAGCGCGATGCCTCCGATCGCGAAGTCCTCGAGATGGCTCTCATCGAGAACCTGCAACGCTCGGATCTCAACCCCATGGAAGAAGCCCAAGGCTACGTTCGTCTCGCGCGTGAGTTTGGTCTGAAACAAGAAGAAATCGCAAAAACCGTTGGCAAATCCCGCGCCTCTGTTGCCAACTCCATGCGCCTGCTCGACTTACACAAAGAGGTGCAACCTATGGTCGCCCAAGCCACCATCTCAGTCGGCCATGCCAAAGCCATCCTCTCCATCAAAGACAGCAACGCTCAAAAAATCGCTGCCGAAGAAATCCTCCGCAGAAAGCTAACCGTTAGAGCGACTGAAAAATTTATTCAGGACTTTCATCGTGAAACCAAAGGCGAAAAGCGTAAATCACGGAGTAAAAACGAAATCACTCCAGAGGCCGCTGCCCTTTATCGACAAATCCAATCTCGCCTCCGCTCCAAGTTAGCAACCCAAGTCGCCATTACCCCCGGTGCTAAAAAAGGCCGCATCGAAATCGAATATTACGGCAGCGAAGACCTCACTCGAATCCTAGAAATCCTAGGAGTAAGCGTCGACTGAACATTCGTCATGCGCTCCCTGCCAGCCCTCCTGACCGCCCTCCTCTTCTCCCTCCTCGTCGGTTGTAAAGAGCCACTTCCCCAGACCAACAAGCCTCAACTCGACCCCTCGGGCACCCCTTATGCCCATACCGCCAATATTCTCTCATACGGCCCACGGCCCACCGGCTCCAAAGGCGCGCAACAAGTCCGAACCTACGTCTCCTCAATCCTAACCCAAGCAGGTTGGAGCGTCGGCACCCAGACCGCACAATCTCAAACTCCCATCGGAACCAAAACCTTCACCAACCTCATCGCCCGCTTCCCCGCCTCCGAAGAAAGCGACCCGTGGAAATCCCAAGTCAGAGGAATTCTCTGCGCTCATCTCGATTCCAAACTTTATCAAAACAAACGCTTCCTCGGAGCCGACGACGCCGCCTCCGCCTGCGGCCTCATTCTCAATCTCGCCCAAGAGATGGCCGCCAACCCCGCCCAAGCCTCCCAGCTCGAACTCGTCTTCTTCGACGGCGAAGAAGGATTCACCCAAGACATGGGACCAAAACCCGGAGGAATCTTTGACGGCCTATACGGCTCAAGAGTTTACGCCGCGCGATGGCGCAACACCAAAAACAAACCATCCTTCGGCATTCTTCTCGACATGATCGGCCATGAAAACCTCTCCATCAAAGTCCCCTCTGACTCCCCACCCCAACTAGTCGCAGTCATGAACCAAGCCGCTCAGAAGACAGGACACAGTCACCGTTTTCGAATGTCGTCTGCTCCCACCTGGGACGACCATGTTCCCCTTAACAACGAAGGAATTCCCACCATCGACATCATCGGCGACTTCCTCGCCAGCTCTTGGTGGCACACCCCAAAAGACAACCTCAGCATCATCTCCCCCGAATCACTTGATATTACTAAAAAAGTAGTCACCGAAATGCTGCAAGAACTTCTCAAAGACTCCCCCTAGCTCAAGTAACCTCTCCTCCCCTTCCAAGATAAAACTCAACACCGACCCCAGAAAACCTTCCTTCAAACAAAGCGACGGCATTCAAGGGGACAAGAAATGAGCTCCCACCCCAAGAAAACCGTCTTCTAAAAGGCTCCTCATAATCTATAAAACAGAGCCTTATGGAACGTTCTAGTTATCCCTCGCAATAGTCGGCACCATTCGAAAAAGCCTGCGTGATAACTCAAAAGTACCCATCGCCGCGACCAAAAAACCGATCGCAAAAGTTAAACCAAAGAACCCAGGTTCATAAAAAACCAACATCCCAATCAAACTCGCAATACTCAAACCTCCCCCAGCTACGATCGCACCCAATAACCCCAAAGCACCCAACGTGGGAAAGGCAACTTTGGCAACCGCACTTACTTTTTCTTTCGTTTCTTCATTCATCATTCAAACGTCCTCATCGGACTGCCTTGAAGATGGCCCCTCATTTTGAAGTTACCATGAACTCCCCGTGAAGAATCAATGAAAGTCATCACCAACTCTCATTCCACTCCGAATCCACTCATCAATTGTCAAAGAAAGCTATATCCCCTTCGACAAAACCTGCCTCACTCGCTCTTCTCCCACATCATCACCAACATTATGAAGCAACTGAAGGTAATTTTCGCAAACCGCCTCAAAGTCCTCAAGCCAATCAATACCCGCCCGCTGAAAAGCCTTCAAGGCAGACTCGAAATGCTCCCTTGCACCCTGTTCATCCCCTTCCTCAGCCAAAACAATCGCTAAATTCCCGTGCGACTGAGCAACATCAGAAGGACTTCGCCCATCATCTTTTCGCCCCTCCAATGCCATAGAGTGCATTTCCCGAGCCTGCTCAAAATGACCCGCCTTTTGATAAAGAGCTCCAATATTGTTAAAAATACCAGTCGTATCCGGATCGGTCGGCCCCAACTTATCATGCGCCACCTTCAAAGCCTTCAAGAAGAGAGTCTCCGCCTGATCAAAATCATCACGCGCAGAAAAAATAAACGCTAAATTATTCGCAAGACGAATCTCATCCATCACCTGACGCTCTTTCAATTGCACAAGATAATCGAGAGCCACCTCATACGATCCAATTGCCTCATCTTCTTCCCCAATGGTTTCTAACAGAAACCCCAAATTACCATAAAGCCTCCCTAAGGTATCTCCTTCATCGGGCTGCCCTTCAACACACGAGATCGCCTCTAAATAATCTTCCTTCGCCGCCCCAAAGTCCCCTTGTCGATTAAAAAGGTTGGCACGAGATTCCAAACAAAACGGCAAACGATACATACTACCATCATCCCCACTTTTCGCCTCGCGAGCAGCCTGCACTGCACTAGCTGCAATTCGTTTTGCTTCCCCAACATCGCCTGCCTGTTCAGCAGCACCGATCAGACTATCGGTTTCTCTCCAATCAACGGGCTCATCCCGTTCAACGAAAGGTAACTGTTGCTCGACCATTTTAGCGTTTTCCATGAGTTTAAGGTGAACCGTTCTATCTTATGGGCCTACCACAAAGAAGGGCATACTGAACGAATCGTAACACGATGACACAACCCCTTCCTGCGTCAATTCGAAAAGACCAAAGACCCAACAAATCCCCTAACTATCAATCTCCTCCGAGAATGACCTAAAGCTTGAAAAGTCCACCCTTCTTCCCACCCAACAAAACCGCACCCACAATCGAAATCCCTAGAAACACCATCGCCCACACCCCCAAAGCCGCCGCCAATTCATGACCTTTTCCCAATGTCCCCAAAAGAGCATAAATCGCCTTTGTAATCGGAAAATGCTCCCTCTGCTGGGCTAAAACCAAAGAATCACTCACCTCTAACATCGCGAATGCAAAAGCCAAAATCCCTCCCGCTACTAAATTTGCGCCAATCAAAGGAAGACTCACCCGCCTCAGAGTCCGCATCGGCCCCGCCCCCAGACTACGAGCAGCCTCCTCGAGCTGAATATTGCTTTGCTCCAATCCCGCCACCGCCGCTCGAACCACATACGGCAACCGCCTCACCGCATACGCAATCACCAACAAAATGATCGGATTCTCCATCTTTCCCACCAAAAAATGAAAAGGTCGCCCCTCTTGAGAAAGAGCTAGATAACCAAACGCCATCACCAAACCCGGCACCGCAAGCGGTAACATAACCAACGCATCCAATAAGGCTCGCCCCTTAATTTGACTCCGCACCACCACCCAAGCGATCCCCAAACCCAAAACAATATCCAACAACGTCGCCAACCCCGCATAGGTAAGACTATTCTGAATAGAAGGCACAACCAGAGGATGCCCAAGAGCTTCCTCATAATGCTCAAGCGTGAAACTATCGGGCAGAACAGTGGCATACCAATCCCCTGCCAAGGAAGATAAAATCACCCCCAAATGAGGAACCGATGCAATCAAAAAAACAAAAACAAAAAGCCCCGAACAGAGCCATCCTCTCCAGCCTCCAATCGCCTTCTCCGCACTTCTTCCCTTTGGGCGAGGAGCTTTTCCCAGATTAGATTTTCCTAACAATTTTTTGGAGCTAAGGAAAACTAAAGACGAAACCACTAACATCACTGCCACCAAGGCATACGGAAAAGGATTACTCCCTAAATCCTTAATCCCATCAAAAACCTGCACCGGAGCAACCCTTGTGTAATCAAACACCAGCGGAACCCCCAACTCCGTAAAGGACCAGATAAAAACAATCGCCCCCCCCGCAAAAATACCCGGAGTGCAAAGCGGCAAAGTAATCCTCCAAAGCCGCTTCCAAGGCCCCGCCCCAAGATTTTCCGCCGCCTCCTCCATCGCCGGATCCAAATGCGCCAAAGCCGCCGCCACATTCATGTAAAGAATGGGATAAAGATGCAAAGCATTCATAATCACGATCCCCAAAAACCGCGACTCACCCAACCAATCATAAGGCGCCTGCGCACTCATCACCCCCAAATCAATCAACAGCGCATTCAAAGCACCCTGCACCCCCAGAATCTGCTTCACTCCCACCGCACCCACAAAAGGAGGCAAAATGAGAGGAACCAAAACGAGAGCCCCCAGAATCGCCTTCCCCGGAAAAAGATAACGATGAGCGACCAACGCCAACGGAAAAGCCAACACCAAACTCGCAACCGTACTACAAATCCCCAACGCAAAAGCATTCCACAACCCTTCAAGATAAAGCGGATTCGAAAAAATTTCTCCCACAAAAGCCAAAGTAATCCCCGTTTCTTGACTGTAAAAAGCCTCCCCAAGAACCATCGCCGCCGGATAAATGAAAAAGACCCCAAAAAACACCACCACCAAGGCAGTTAAAATCCGAGCAAATGACTGATTCACAGGATTTGTTCTGGCGAAAATCGACTCCACTGCCAATAAAAACATGCTCCTCGTCATTATGAAGTTCTGCCGCCTCGCCCTCCAGCTCGCTGCTCTCGGCGCCCTAATCCTCACCTTACTCTTACTCCTAGGACGATTTCATTGGGCCCTCGAACTTCTCACCCATTTCCGCCTCCCCTGTGCCCTCAGCTTCGCCATCCTCTCCCTCCTCCTTCTCCTAGTCAAAGCCTTCAAAACCTCCTCAGCAATCCTCATCTGCCTCCTCCTCCAACTCATCCCCCTAAGCCGTCATTACCTCCCCTTTCTCAAAGACCAAGAACCAGGAATAGGCCCTTCCCTCAAATTGATCACATTCAACATCCTAACCGTGAATCAAAAACACCAGGAAGTCATCACCTTCATCAAAAAAGAAAAACCCGACCTCATCTGCCTCCAAGAAACCAGTCAAGAATGGGTCAATGCCCTCTCCTCCCTTCAAAAAGATTACCCCTTCTTCAAAGCCCACCCTAGGTCTAACAACACCGGATTACTCCTCCTCTCAAAACTTCCCCTCCTC
>CAZUEC010000030.1:0-11789 GCA_964618865.1 uncultured Roseibacillus sp.
CTCAAGAAATTCTCTCTCGGCGATAAACGAACGAACTTTTGGAAAACGGTCTAGTGCGTGTGCGCTATGAGTGAGAGTTTTTTTGAGAAGAGTATTCGATTTGGCGGTTGATTTGCGAAAATTGGTGGAAAAAGGATGAATAGTTTGTATCGTGAAGGAGTTTAACAACCAAATTGCTATGAAAACGGGAATAACGCATTCGGTGACCATTCTGTTCATCACTCTTTTATTAGGGGTGGGAACGGCTTTGGGTCAGTCTGGAACGTGGACTAAGAAAGCTAACAGTATTAGTGGAACTTGGACGATTACTGAAAAAAATGGGAAAAAAACGCTCGCGCTGAAGGGGTTTAAGACTGCAACAGCTCCCGATTTGAAGATTTTTCTCTCCCCTGAGACGAGTGCCAAGGTTTCTTCGCGAACTGCGACGAAGGGTTCGGTTTTTGTGGCGAAATTAAAGTCAACACGGGGGGATCAGAGTTATCCCTTGCCGTCTGGCATTCAGCTTTCGAAATACAAGAGCGTCATTATTCACTGTGAGAAATACTCTAAGCTTTGGGGGGTGGGGAAGCTGTAGAGCAGCATTTTTCTGAAGAAGAAAAAGAGGGATTTCACTTCACGGGAGAGAAGTGGCATATCAAGCTGCTTATGGTTTGATGTGTTTGTGAAAAGTTCTCCTTTAATTTCGTTTCTTGTTTTTGTCTGGGCTGGGAGTTTTTGGCTTTCGGCGCAACGGCCTGAGCTGCCCGAGCAGTTGGAAGGTCCGCTTTTGGTGGGCGAGTTGGGCTGTGCTGCCTGTCACGATGGGGCAGGAGATTTCAAAAGAGGCCCTCGGTTAAGCCAAGTGGGAAGTCGGCTTCAGGCTCGTTATTTGCGAGAGTATATTGCGAGGCCTCATTTCAAAAAACCGGGGACTACGATGCCAGATTTATTGGCTGATTACTCCGAGCAAGAGAAGGATGAGATCGCGGGGGCAATAGTGGATTATTTGTTATCTGAGCAAGAAGAGACCTTGCCCTTGCAGGTCATTGAGGCAGAAGAGGCTGAGCGAGGTGAGAAATTGTATCACGCGGTGGGGTGTGTGGCTTGTCACGACCCAGAAGGAAAGACGCTCTCGGGTTCTTCACCTTTGATTGGGTTGGATGAAAAGTATTCGGTGAAGAGTTTGAGTGAGTTTTTAGAGGATCCGCTAAAGGTGCGGCCAAGTGGTCGGATGCCGGATATGCGTCTCACTCATTGGGAAGCGGTCGATTTGGCGCATTATCTTTTAAAGGGGCAAAAGTTGTTTGAGCCTAGTGAGAAAGAGACGAGTGTTTCGGTTAAGATTGAGGAGGGTCGAAGTTATTTTCAGAACTTGGGGTGTGCGCAATGTCATGAGCAGGACGCACCACGGACTTTTGGTAAGGAGTTTGCGAGTTTGTCGTTAGAAAAATCTTGTTCGCAAGCTCACTATGATCTTTCGGAGATGGAGCAGAAGAAAATCGCGAGTTTAGCAAGTGAAAGAGGTGATCTTGTAACGGCGGATTCGATTACTCTTAAGATGGCTCAGCTCAATTGCTATGCTTGCCATGCTCGTAATGAGTTAGGGGGGGTGGCTCCAGAGCGAGATTCATACTTTACGACTTCTAATCTTAATTTAGGGGAGCAAGCTCGTATTCCTCCTCACCTCGATGGAGTGGGTGCTAAATTAAAACCTGCGGCGTTGCGACGAATTCTCACTGCGGATGGGTCGGTGCGTCCTTATATGAATACGCGAATGCCACGTTTTGGTTCTGCGAATGTGGAGTCTCTCATTGATTGGTTGGGCAAATCCGATCGGGAGAAACCACTTAAGATTTCTCGTAACGAAGATCGGCAAGGAGTGATGAAGGTTGGTCATGAGTTGGTGGGAGAAAAAGGGTTGGCTTGTAATTCTTGCCACACTTTCTTTAACGAGACCTCGACTACTTTGAATGGGTTAGATCTAACTGCGATGTGGGAGCGGTTGGAGGAGGATTGGTTTCATCGTTATTTGCGGAATCCGCAGCAATTTCATGCCACTACGATTATGCCTAGTTTTTGGCCAAATGGGAAATCGGTGCGTGCAAACATTTTGGAGGGAGATGCTGATAAGCAGATTGATGCGATCTGGCAGTATTTGTCTAAAGGGCAGGAGGCGCGTCGGCCTGCGGGCGTTCGTCGAGAGCCGATTGCTTATGGTCCAGGTGGGGATGAGGCGGTGATGTTGCGCCGTCAATACACTGGGGTGGGTAAGCGTGGGATTGGTGTTGGATACCCGGCGGGTATTCATTTGATTTTCGATGCAGGTAAGATGTCTTTAGGCTCGATTTGGAAGGGGGATTTCGCGGAAATGTCGGCAGTCTGGCGAGGACAGGGTTCGGGGTTTGTGAAGGAAGCGGGAGAAGGTTTAGTGAGGTTTCCGTCCGGTCCTGCTTTTGCAAAGTTAACGGCTATTGATGCTACGTGGCCTGAGGTTCCCGAAGGGGAGAATGCGCCAGGATTTCAGTTTTTGGGTTATTCGTTAGATCAAAAGCAGCGTCCTAAATTTCGTTATCAATTTGAGGGGTTGGTAATGGAAGATTATTTTACGGATGAAGAAGAAGGACCTCATTTGCGAAGGGAAATCAGTTTTGAGAATACGATTCCAGAAGGGTTTTATTTTCGAGTGGCAAGGGGTAAGGGGTTTGAAGCTCTCGATGATTCAGGGTGTTTTTGGAAGCTCTCGAATGGTTTTTGTTGTTCTACTTCTCAGCCGGTGAAGGTGGTGAAGGTTGGAGAGGAAGAGGAGTTACGCCTTTCGTTACAAGGGCTCACTGAGCTTGTTCTTGTTTATCATTATCTAGAGTTATGAAGAGTTTCGCGTTGATTAGTTTTTTGTTTTGGGTTCCTGGGGTCGTTTTTCTATATGGGGAAGCTCTTGGAGAAGAATGGGGTACTGCTGAGCGTGAAGCTGAGTATTATCGCATTGTTGAGATTCCGGTTCCGGAGCCACACTTTGTGGAAGCGGGTTGCTTTGCGACTTTACCTGATGGTCGGATTGCAGTGGGTACTCGACGGGGGGATATTTTCTTTGTGGATGGGCTTTCTGAAAGGCATCCTCGGCCACGATTTCATAAGTTCGCTGCTGGATTCGATGAGTTGTTGGGACTCGATGAAAAAGAGGGGGCTTTGTATGCCACGCATGCTACTGAATTGACGCGAGTGAGTGATCGTGATGGGGATGGTCGGGCTGATTCATTCGAGACGGTAAGTGATGGGTGGGGTTTTGCTCATTATCATGAGTTTGCTTTGGGGTCTAAGTTTGATGCGGAGGGGAATATCTATGTCGCGTTGGGGCTTTCAAAGTCGTATCATTCGTGGGCTCGATTTCGCGGTTGGGCGCTAAAAATTACGCCCGAAGGGGAGGCGATTCCGGTAGCGAGTGGTCTTCGGAGTCCTTTGGGGGTTGGTGATAATGGTCATGGGGCGATGATTTATGCGGAGAGTCAGGGGCCTTGGAATGGGGCTTGTTCTTTGAAGCATCTCAAGCAAGGTGGGTTTATGGGGCATCCAATTAGTTTCAATTGGTATGAATTTGCTCCTAATATGGGTGCTCAGCCGGTGGAGCCAAATTCTCCTTCACGTTTTGAAGTGGAACGAGATCGAGTAAAGGAGCTTGTTCCTTATGCGGTGGTTTTTCCTTTTCGCAGGATGGGGCGTTCTATTTCTGGTTTCGTAGTTGATGAGTCGGGAGGGAAATTTGGTCCCTTTGCGGGGCAAATTTTCATAGGAGATTATACCTTGAGTCTCACGATGCGTGCGACGATGGAGGAGGTCAATGGGGTTTGGCAGGGGGCTTGTTATCCGTTTCGAGAGGGGCTTTCTACTGGGATTTTAAATTGTCATTTCACTCCAGAAGGACAGCTTTTAACTGGAGGAACTAACCGAGGGTGGCCTGTGCGTGGCTCGAAGACAAATATGTTAGAACGCATTGATTGGACTGGGAAGACGCCTTTTGAGGTGAAGGAGATTAAGGTGCGGCCAGATGGTTTTTTGCTTTCTTTTACGAAGCCTGTGGATGCGGCGATTGCGTCCCAATTGGAAAGTTATCAGTTGGGAACTTTTACTCATATTTATCAATCTGGTTATGGGAGTCCGGAAGTTGATCAAACGGTTCCGGAGGTGACTGCAGTCGAGGTTTCTTCAGATGGCTTAGAAGTGCGGTTGGTGGTTTCGGGAATGGTGAAAGGGCATGTGCATGAATTTGAGTTCGGAGCTTTGCGTTCTCGAGATGGGGAGGAGCCCTTGCATCGCGATGCTTATTATACTTTGAATGAAATTCCGGAATTCGATGCCCAGAGGCCCTGATGATTTGAGTTTGAACATCAAATTTTGAGGTCTTTTTGATTGAAAGCTTTTTGGCTCGTCAAAGTGGCTGTAATTTCAGGTGATAGGGCGAACTAAGGACCAGTTTTAAGATTTTATAAACAGTATGAAGGCAGCGAGACAGACTAAGCGAGCAGGGGTGATGGTGATTTGTGGTTTATTGGCGAATCAGGTGATGGGAGAGGAGGTGTGGTCTTTGGATACACAAGAGGAATGGAAGGGTGGGCTTTCGAAATATTCTGGTGTGAAGCTGGAGTCAGGGCAGGTTAAGACTGAGGGTGAGGAAGGGTATTTGTTGAGTCAGTTGAAGAAATTTGATCAAAAGATGTCGGCGACGAGTTTACTTGTGAAGCAGTCGACGAATTGGCTTAATTGGCAACCTACGGCTAATATTGGTCCTAAGAATTTACAGGATGCTCCTGTTTTGCTGAGTCTTGGACCGAATAATTACTGGATGTTTGGAAAGTATGGGTCTCTCAAGGCAAGGGGGGGGGAGGCAAAGGGGAAAGGGAAGAAGGCGCCTACTTTTGTGGCGGAAGAGGCAAGTTTAGAGGGGTTTGATATTCCTCTTCAAACAACTCCTTTGCCAAATCAATTTAACGCTGCTGGAGGGTTAGAGAAAGGGTTGGGAGGCTATCATGCTTGGCAGAGTCGAGATATGGTGAATTGGGTGCATCATGGAGCGATTACGGAGACGGTTTCGCGTTGGATGACGACTGCTGAGTATGTGGATGGGAAGTTCTATTTCTACTATGATTACCCGAATGATCAGGATCCTCACCTTTACATTGATGATGATCTTACGGATGGAAAGCCGGGGGCGAATATGGGGATTGCTTTTGAGGATCCAACTAACGGGTCAGATTGTGCGTTTATTCGTGATGCGGAAGGGAAGTTCCATGTGATTTATGAGGATTGGAGTCACATTGATGCTTCCAAACGTTCTTGGGATTCGCCAGTGGCGGGTCATGCGGTGAGTGCGGATGGAATCAAGGATTTTGAGATTTTAAAGCCGGTGGTGGATATGCGGACGAAGCCGACTGGTAAGACTGCTACTTATAGGCATCCACATTGGAAGAAAGAGAATCCTGAGAAGTTTAAAACCAATGTTGGGGAGTATGAAGTCCATGAGCCTGAGCAAGAAGCGTTTGGAGATTGGGCTTCGATTGCGATTGGGGAGCAGTATTATCTTTTCGGAGATTATGATCCGGTTGGAGGGCATCAGATGAGTGTGGGGTTCTTTACTTCTGAAGGTATTGAGGGACCCTTTGAGTGGTGTGGCAATGTGGGGAAGGGGCATCCAGACCCAGATATTTGTTTTGCGGAAGGGAAATTCTATTTAGCAACTCAGCAGGATTCGGATTTTGTGAGTCCTGGTCCTTGGGTGGAGACGGTAGAAGTCCGAGTTGGAGTAGATACTGATAATGATTCTCAGATTGATCAGTGGACGGATTGGCAGGATGTGCAAGAAAGGTACGATTATACTCCGGGCTTTGCTAAGCAGATTGCGAAGAAGCCTGCTTTGTTAGATTTAAGTTCATTACCGGAAGGTTATGGTTTCCAGTTTGAGATTAAGCTTACGGATACTACGGAAAATGATTCCAGCCCTGTGCTAGAAGAGTTGGAATTCGTCTTGTCTCCTTCTTCGTAAGGTGTGAGGTTGAATCTCGAGAGGTGATTCAATTCGAAGGATTCGTTTCAGTGATGCCGGTCTCGTGACCGGCATTTTTATGATTCTTTATTGGGCGTTGTATTTGGGCCAATCAGGGGCTTCGGCTTGGATGTTTTTCCAGAGTTCGACCATTTTCTTTTGATAGGCTTGGAGTTGTTCGGGGCGAGCTTTGTTGAGTTCATAGCTTTGTGAGCGGTCGAGGTTTAAGTCATAGAGTTCAAAACGTTGAAGTGGGGTGGCGCGAACCCATTCGGAGTGGCCAATTTTTCCTTTTTTGGGTTCGAACCAGCCTACGAGGACGTTGTTGCCAACGCGCATGGCCATGCTGGCGAGCATTCGAGAGTCGTAGCCGACAGGGAACATCCAACAGGCTGGGATGGGGCGTTCGACTTCTTGGCCTTGTAAGGCTTTCAGGGCGTTCACTCCATCGATGGTGCGGTCGGTAGGAATATCAATACCAGCAGCGGCGCAAGCGGTGGCGAACCAGTCGGTGCCATTGATGAGGGCGGGGGAGAGGGTGCCGGCTTTCACTTTTTCAGGCCAGCGAACAATGCCGGGAACTCTGTGTCCTCCTTCAAAGACGTATCGCTTCATCCCACGCCAAGGGCCAGGGGTGCCAAAGCAGCGATCGCGAATGGGGTCTTCCCATTGGTTGTCGGATTCTTCGACAGTTACGGGGGTTTCTGGACCGTTGTCGCTGGTGAAGACGACGAGGGTGTCCTCGCGATCGTCTAGTTCGTCGATGGTTTTCATGAGACGTCCAACGGTGGCGTCTAATTGAGTGACGGTGCCGTAGAAGTATTTTTTGTTAGAACTGATATCACGATTTAGAGGGCGATGTACTTGACCGTAGTTGATGGTGGATTCGAGAATGTCGGTGGTGAGGTTTTCGTAGAGTTTAGAGTACTTTTCGGGTGGTCGTATTGGAGTGTGAGGTTCGTGTGAGCAGATGAAGAGAAAGTAAGGTTTTTCGGGATGGGGTCTATTGTTGAGCCAAGTGATTGCTTCGTCGGCGATTGCTTCGCAGTACCATTTACCAACTTTGCCTACTTTTTCTCCGTTACGAACCCAACGGTCGGTGTCTTCTGGGCCGTCGAAGGCGTTGACGGCAGTTCCAAACCAGTGGTCAAAGCCATGGTCGCCGGGATCGGGCTGTTGATTGTTGAATCTGCCTAAATGCCATTTTCCGAGGAAGCAGGTATCGTAGCCTTTGTTTTTGAGAAGGGTGGCGAGGGTGATTTCTTCTTTGCGGAGATGGCATCCTTCGGCTCCTGCGATGGTGTAAAAGCCGGTTCGGTAGGGAGTGCGGCCGGTGAGAAGGCTGGCTCGGGAAGGAGAGCAGACGGTTCCTGCGGAGTGGCAGTCAGTGAGGCGAACTCCTTCGCCTGCTAACTGGTCGAGGTGAGGGGTTTGGATGATGGGGTTGCCGTAGCAGCCTAGATCTGCGAAACCGAGGTCATCGGCGAGGTAGATGATGATATTGGGTTGTTTGGTTGCGGATAAGGAGAGGGAGCAGGTGGTGATGAGTGTGGAGAAGAAAGCAAAGAGTTTCATAACTACTGAGTAGCTGAAGGTTAGGGTAGCAGTGCTGATTTCCCAAGAATTCTTCCTGAAATGTTGGAATCATGGTGCTTTTTCGGAAGGATGAATGGAATTTCTGGTCTTTGTGGACGGAATTAGTCGATTTGGGTTTTGATCGAAGATGATTTTGTGGAAAGAACAAATCCGTGAGCAATCCTTTTCGAGATGATTTAGTGGCTAGGTTACGGGCGGATGCCTGTACGGTTGTGATTTTTGGGGCGACGGGTGATTTGACTCATCGCAAGCTCATTCCTGCGCTTTATAATTTGGCCGTTGATGGAGAGTTGCCTCCGGGGGTTAAAATTGTGGGTTTTGCTCGTCGGGATTGGTCGGATGAGTTTTTCCGAGAAAATTTGGAGAAGGTGAATCGAGAGGTTTCGCGAAATGGTCATGATGAGGAGGTGTGGTCACAGTTTGCGGAGTCGATTGAGTATCATTGTAGCGAATTTACGGATGATGATGGTTATGGGAGGTTAGCGGAGCGGTTAGATCGAATCGATGCTGAGAGAGGAGGAGAGGGTAATCGTCTTTTCTACGTTGCGAGTTCTCCTGATTTCTTTGATGATATTCTCGAAAATTTGAAGGAGGCTGGTTTGAATGAGGAAAGGCCTGGAGGTTGGTCTCGGGTGATTGTTGAAAAGCCTTTTGGGACGGATTTGGCGACGGCCCAACATTTGAATGAGGTCGTTAATCGAACCTTTGAAGAGAAGGATACTTATCGGATTGATCATTATCTTGGGAAGGAGACGGCTCAGAACATTATGGTGTTGCGGTTTGCGAATGCTATTTTTGAGCCTCTTTGGAATTCGAAATACATTGATCATGTTCAGATTACTTGTGCTGAGCACTTGGGAATGGAGGGAGGGCGAGGGGGTTATTACGATAATTCTGGTGCGCTGCGGGATATGGTTCAAAACCACCTTCTCCAGCTCTTGAGTTTGGTTGCGATGGAGACTCCTACGGATCTTTCTGCGGATGGAGTGCGAGATGAAAAGGTGAAGGTTTTTCGTTCGCTACGGCAGTGGGATACTCCTGAAAAGGTGGCAGCCAATGTGGTGCGAAGTCAGTATACGAAGGGGTTTATTGGGGGGGAGGAGGTTCCGGGTTATCGGGAGGAGGATCGGGTTAATCCTGAGAGTGAGACGGAAGCTTATGTGGCGCTGCGGGTGATGATCGATACTTGGCGATGGAGTGGAGTGCCCTTCTATGTGCGGATGGGTAAGCGTTTGCCGAAAAAGGCGACTGAGATTTCGATTCATTTTAAGGAGGTGCCGGGGGTGCTTTTCAATGCTGAGCCGGGAGGGGTGCCAGGAGCAAATGTGTTGGTGATTCGAATTCAGCCCGATGAGGGGATTTCGTTGCGCATGAATTCTAAGTTGCCGGGGGCTGCGGTTCGGATGGAGCCGGTGAAGATGGACTTCCGTTATTCGTCGAGTTTTGGGAAAAGTAGTCCTGAGGCCTATGAACGTTTGTTACTTGATGCGATGGCTGGAGATGCGACTCTTTTTGCTCGTCGTGATGAGGTGGAGGAGGCTTGGAAATTTGTCGATCACATTGAGCGGGCTTGGCATGAGAGTGAGCAGAAGCCGCTGATGACTGAGTTTCCAGCGGGAAGTTGGGGGCCTAAGGAGGCTGATGAAATGCTGGGTCAAGAAGGTCGTGAATGGAGGAGATTATAGATGAATACTTCTTTAGGAAATTCCGTAGAAATTAGCTCTATTTCATTGGAGCTTAAAAAATTGTGGGAAGCGAATGAGGCCGCTACGAATGCTTCTTTGATGAATCTTGCGATTTACTCTGAGAAGGCTGGTTCGTTGGAGGAGAATTCGCGGGCGATTTTCTCGCTCACTCGTGAGCATGCGTGTCGGGCTATTTTGGTGGAGATGCAACGAGTTGCTCCGGTGTCTGAGGTGGAGGCTTGGGTGACGGCTCATTGTCATTTGTCCCATGGTCGTAAGACGATCTGCTGTGAACAATTGTCTTTTTTACTCAAGGGGAAGGCGCTGGGACGGATGCGCAATACTCTTTTTGCTAATTTGAATAGTGATCTTCCGCTCGTTTTTTGGTGGCAGGGGGAGCTTTCTGATTTGTTTCAAGAGCGTCTCTATCGTCTTACGAATCGGTTGATTGTTGATTCTTCGGAGTGGTCTGAGGTGGCGGCTGGTTTTCAGCTTCTTAGAAATGCTTCGACGGATGCGCGGAGCCAAATGGCGGTGCAGGATTTGGCTTGGACGCGAACTTATCATTTTCGCTTAGGAATTGCGGGTTTGTTTGATGATCCGGTGGCGCAGGGGATGCTGGGGAAGGCGAAGGTGGTTCAAGTGGTCGGACAAAGTCAGCATTGGACAAGTTCTTGGATGATTTTGGCTTGGTTGGTGACTCAGGCTGAGTGGTCTTATGAAGGTCGCAAGGGTGATGGTTTCCAGTTTGTGCGTGCTGATGGGAGTGAGATTGCGGTTGAGTGGACTGTGGATGAGGCTGGGCCTCCGGTTCAATTGGTTTCAATTGGAGATGGGGAGACGACAGTGTCGGTTTCACGTCAGGCGGGAGATTCTTATTTGGAATTGGGTCTCTGTTCTCCTGGTCATGTTGTCAATCAGGTGACTCCTTCTGATCCTGAGGAGCAAGTTGCGCTCGTTGCGGATCAGCTTTCGCGAGGGGGGAAGAATTCGCTTTTTCGTAAAATCTGGCCGGTGTTTTTTGAGATGCTGGGAATCGAGGATGAGAAGAATTAGAGGAGGTTTGTTTCTGGTGGTGGGTGTTTTGGAGGAAGATTATTGGGCTCAGGGAGGGGTGATGGGCGTATTTTGTCCGCCTTTACCATTTTATCAGGGGCAAAATTAGAGGATTCTTTTCTCCAGAGATGGCACGAATACCCAAAGCGGAAAAGTGGACCTTGGCTGACTTGGCGGATTTCGAGGCCGTTTTGGCGGGGGAAGATGTGGAGCAAGGGTCTCGGCGTATTTACCGTGATGCGATCGCTCAGAAGCTTCCTCGTGATTTGGATGAAGAGGAACGACGGAGACGTGGGTTACGACTTTGGTTAAAAGAAAAGCGGAATAGCGAAACTCGAGTGGGTTTGCGTTTAGAGTCCGGGATTAGATTTGCAGGCTTGTTGGTGAAGGTGCTTGCTCTTTTAACAGGGATGGGAGTTGTGCGGGGGCTGCTTCATGAGTTGCCTTCGGGTGGAGGACGTGGTTTTAATCTTTGGCTTTTTCTGGGGGTGACGCTGGGTCTGCAGTGGTTGTTCCTGTTAGGAGGTGGTTTCGGTTGGCTCTTTTTCCGGAAAAATAATCGCCTCTCCTGGAGTCAAGAGTTGTTGGGGGTGTTGGGGAAGAAGTTTGGAGGATCGCGAGTGAGTTCGGTTTGGTCGCGTCTTTTGCTGATGCGGAGTGAGGGCTATGGTTCAATTTTGGGTTGGCGATTAGCGGCGATTTCCCAGCTAGGAGCGGCCTGGCTAGGTTTGGGAATGGTTTTGAGTTTCTTTGGTTGTCTTTGGTTTTTGAAGGTGGATTTCTATTGGGAATCTACTTTGGAGAATTTGAGCCAGAAGCAATTGGTGCAAGTGACTGATGGTTTGGCTTTGCCTTGGAGTTGGGCTGGTGAGCAATGGGCTCCTGGAGAGTATGGGGTGGAGCAGACGAGAAAGGAGGTGGTTGGTGGTGCTCTTCAGAATTCTGAGTCTTCGCCAGTTAGTCAGGTTTGGATTCGTTTTTTGGTGTTAGCTCTGTTGGTGTGGGGGGTTTTGCCTCGACTCTTGCTTCATTATTATTGTGTGAGTCGAGAGAGGCGATCGTTGGCTCGTTTGGATTTTCAAGAGGGTCGACACCGAAATCTTTGGCGAGAGATGGCGAAGGTGGAACGGACAGTGGTTAAGACTAGTCAAGCTGATGGGGTTGTTTTGTTAGACGTTGGAGGAGCGGGAGTGCCGGTGGAAGTGGTGCGGCCTTTTCTTCTTCAGCAATTGCGAGTGAATCCGGAGTCTGTTCATCAGACTGGGGTGTTGGATGCTTCTAAGGAGAAGGCTGCATACGAGGCTATGAAGAAGGCGTTGCTTGGGGTTGTGGTGGCGGTTGAGGGTTGGAGTCTTTCTGGTCCGCAGATGAGGGAGAATTATGCGAAAATTCGGTCTACGATTGGAGAGAAGAAGCCGATTCGTTTTTTGGTGTTGGGG